>CAZSLV010000031.1:0-18653 GCA_964607545.1 uncultured Gudongella sp.
ATAGCACAATATATATATAATATATTGACAATCTGATATAATAGACAAGTTAGAAAAAGCTGTAAGCTTTGCTATAAGAAAGGTGATTATATGATAAAAGTTAAAGACTTATCCTACTCCTTCCCACAAAAGGACCTCTATAATAAGATATCATTTGAATTAAACAAGGGACAACATTGTGCCTTTATTGGAAGTAGGGGGATAGGAAAGACCACCCTCTTAGACATGATATTAAATCCTAATAAGTACATGTTTAAAGGCAGTATAGAAATAGAAGATAGTCTTAGAACAGGATATGTTAGTCAGTTCTATGATGTAGATAAAAGTAGTAACCTAAGTGTCTTTGAGTATATAGCTAGCGATTTTATTAAATTAGAAAAGGCCCTAATAAAAATTGGACAAGAAATGGCAACCTCTTCTAACCTTGAAAGTTTATTGGAAGAATACCAAAGTACTCGTGATGCTTTTGAAAGTCTTTCAGGGGATGATTATGAAAATCTTATAAATAAGAAGCTAAATTTATCAAATCTTTCCCATATTAAAAACTCTACCCTCTCTAGTGTTAGTGGTGGGGAGTTTAAGCTTATACAAGTAATTAAGGTAATGATAAGTCTTTCAGATTTTATTATTATGGATGAACCCGATGTATTTTTGGATTTTGAAAACCTCAATTCCCTAAAAAACTTAATAAACTCATACAAGGGGACCCTGTTAGTTGTTACCCACAATAGGTATTTATTAAATCATTGCTTTGATAAAATAATCCACCTTGAAAATACTGACCTTGAAGAGTTTGATGGCAATTATATTGATTATAATTTTTCTCTCCTAGAAGGAAAAATAGAACTTCAAGAACTAGCCCATATCGATACAGAAGAAATCAAAAGAAACGATCTCTTAATTAAAAAATTTCAAGCTGCTGCAGAAAGAAATACTGAAGCTTCCATAGGTGCCCATGTTAATTCTAGGGTCAAAATACAAGAAAGACTACTTGCTAGAAGGGTAAAGGAACCCTTTATAAATATAAACAGACCTCTTATGGCTTTCCCTACACCTCCTATAGATGATAAAGATGCAATAGTTTTAAAAGTAAGTGATCTTACCCTTAGCTTTGAAGATGTGCTTTTAGAAAATATTAACTTTGATCTTAAAAGAGGAGAAAAGCTTGTAATAATTGGCCCTAATGGCAGTGGGAAAACTACCTTGCTAGAAGAGCTTTATAAAAATGCAAATCCAGCAATTACCTTTGAGGAAGGTGTTAAAGTAGGTTATCTTTCCCAATTAAAAAAGGAAAGATTAGATGAAAAAAGTAGTGTAAATGAAGTCTTTTTTGATTATGGTTTTAAAACTTATGATGAAATAAAAAATCACCTACTAGCTTATGGTTTTGATGAAGATTTAGGAAGTCAGCAGATTTCTTCACTATCTGGAGGAGAGAAGAATATTCTCCAATTAGCTAAACTTTCATATAATAAAACTCATATCCTACTACTTGATGAACCAACAAGCCATTTAGATACTTATTCTCAAATAAGTTTAGAAAAAGCTATAGAAGACTACAAGGGGGCAGTAGTAATGGTCTCTCATGATTTCTATTCTATAATTAATTGTATGGATTATGTATTGCTTATTGAGGATAAGACAATTAGAAAAATAACCATGAAAAAATTTAAAAAAATGATTTATAAAAATCATTTCGATAGGGACTATCTAGAAATTGAACAAAAAAAGAAAGACCTCGAAATTAAGATTGAAATGGCCTTAAGTGAAAATAATTTCGAACTAGCCAAGGTCTTATGTGAAGATTTAAGAGATGTCATTAAAGAATTTTTATAAGGCACATGGCTTTGGCCAGTGCCTTATTATTACTATATTAGGTAAACTTATTAGATTACTTTTTTAAGGCTTCATTCCATTCTTTAACCATTTCATGCTTTCCATCTATGTTAATTATTTCAAGATTTTTAAATTTTTCTAGTTCCATTCTTGTATCTTTTGCTTTTTTTAATAAAGAAACTTTTTTTGTTCCTGATGTTTGATTTATTGTCTCATATAGGGCCCCATCATTTATATAAACCACTATTTCTTCATTCATGTATTCTTTTAAGTCCCTTAGCAATCTTAACATTCCTATATGACCAACAAGAATAGGCTTACTATAAGCTAGCTCTTCATTTTTCTTAATTATAAGTTTATCTCCATCAAAAACCCTGTATTTTACTTCTATGCTTTCTCCCTCATATAAGCTTTTTATACCTAGTAGATAGGCCTTAATCATAAAATTTCCCCCTCTAGTAAATCTAGAATTCACATCTTTATCTAAAGTTTAATTATATCACACTTATATTTTAATATTTTCATTTATTTATAACTTTTAAGTTTCCTGTATTAAGGATTCCATTATATAAAGATGTTTCATTATAAGCGCTTTTAATAGAAAATATCCCCAAGTACTTGTTGGAATCATTCACAACACAAATATCTTCCCTTCCTTCCTTAAGAAGGACTTCTATTGCTTGCATCATACTTTCCTTGTAGTTTATTGAAACGCTTTCCTTAAAATTGTATTCTATACATTAGCTCTTTTTATAAAAATATCATCAACCAAAATACTCCTAGGCCAACAATAATTGTTAATATACTGCTTTTTGTTCGCCAGGCAATAAGCATGGCAATAATTCCTGCTATTAAACGGGGATTTTGTGGGGAAATCCAAATAAGATTTTCTTTAATAATAATTGCTGGAAAGATTAGTGCCGATAAGACAGCAGGGGGAACAAAGTGCATTGATCTTCGAAGCCACTTAGGTAAATCGAATTTTCCATAGAGGTATATAAAAGAAAAGCGAAAGGCAAAGGTACCAAGGCTAATCAATAAAATAGTTATTATAAGCTCTAATTTATTCATTCTCTATTTCCTCCCCTCCATCAAAAAATAACTTTTGGCTGATACTACCTGCTCCGATTCCTACAATAGCAGCTATAACTAAACCAATATTCATTGGGAGTTGGGATGCTAGTACTGATACAATAGCACTAACAAGTATAGTTATAAGGCCAGGCCAGCCTACAAGCCCCTTAAATAAAATCGAAATAAATGTAAGTGGAATTGCAAAGTCTAAACCTAATTCCATAGGAACAATTGACCCCATCATATAGCCAATAATTGTTACCACCTGCCAAATTAGCCAAATACTAATTGAGGCACTAAAAAAGAAACTTTTAACATCTTCCTTAGGATTGTTTAAAAAATGCACCAAGGAGATAGCATAAGATTGGTCAGTCATGCTATAAGCAAGGACAGCCTTCCATCTGGTTTGTAGATTTTGTAAATAGGGGGCTATAGATAAACTATAAATCATCATTCTAAGATTTATAATTAGGGCCGTATAAATTATTACTAGCATGTTAGCATTGTCATTTACAAGTTGTAAAACCGCTAATTGGGAAGCCCCAGCATATATACCTGCACTCATAAGAAGGGCCATGCCCATAGATAAACCTGAATTAGCAGCTGTAATTCCACTTATAAGACCAAAAGGCACAATACCTAACATCAAAGGAGCCACTGCCTTAGCTCCTTTTATTGCACTTTCTTTATTAATCATAATATCGATCCTTTCTATTCTTATATTTTATAAATTTTACTTACATATTAATTAACACAAGTGCTATCAAGGTTAGAAGTATAGCAACTTGGTTCTTTTTTTCTTTTAACACTTATATTTTTTTATATTATTACATTATAGCATCATTTCCAATTTTTGTTTTACCAAAATTTATTTACTACTTTTATTTTTTAAATTGTGCTAAATAACAAAAACAGATGAATTTTTACCTTCATCTGTTTTAAATTTAAATGTATAAAATGAATTTATTCTTTTTAAATAAAATCATTCATTAATTTTTTCGAATCTTGCGGGTCCAGTTTTCTATCTACCAAAGGCTGACCATCTTTTATAAATTTAAAAGTATCTCCATAGGTTGGTTTTTCAACTTTATATAAAACTCCTATTGGAATTTTATCTCCAAATTCCCTTGCTTTTTTATAAGCCTGATCGTAATTTGTATTGTCATAATCATCATCTAATTTGTAGACCCTATCTTTATACCAAGAAAAAGTGTTTACCTTGTTCCAAACCACACAGGGCTGAAGGATATCTAAATGGGCATATCCTCTAAAAGTGATGGCTTCCTTCATCAATTCTACTAGGTGGGGTATATCTCCAGAAAAGCCTCTTGCCACAAAACCAGCACCCAGTGTAAGTGAAAGAGCTAGTGGGTCAAGGGGTTTACTTTTTACCCCATCAAATTGGAGGGTAGTAACTTGTCCCTCTGCTGTAGTCGGTGAGCCCTGCCCCTTGGTTAAGCCATATATTTGATTGTTATGGACAAAATGAGCTAGGTCAATATTTCTTCTTACAGCATGCATAAAGTGATTTCCACCTTCACCATAATTATCACCATCACCGGATTCAACTATCACATTTAAATCTTTGTTTGATAGTTTTATAGCTATTGCAGGTGGCATGGCCCTACCGTGTAGGCCATTAAAACCATTTACCCCTATATAGTGGGGGATTTTTGCTGCTTGCCCTATCCCTGATGCAATTACTGCCATATGGGGTGGTATTTTTAATTCTTCTAAGGCTTGTTTTAAAGCTTTTCTTATCATAAAGTTCCCACACCCTGGGCACCAGGCTGGTTCATAAAGGTTATATTCTTTTTGCATTATAATACCTCCTCTTTCAATCTTTGATAAATTTCCTCTCCAGAAAAGGCCCTACCATCATACTTTAATATTTTATGATTTGACTTTATTAGCATTTCTTCCCTTATTAAGCTATCTAATTGGCCAGTAGAGTTTTGTTCTACTGCAATTAAATTCTTAGCATTTTTATACATTTGGCCTAATTTTTTTGTAGGTAGGGGCCATATATCACCAAAGACAAGGGCACCTATTGATACTCCCTCTTTATTAAGACTTTCTACTGCTTCTTTTACTGCTCCGTATAAGGACCCCCATGCTACAATTAGGTGGTCTGGGTTATCATTACCTATTAACCAAGGTTCTTGTACTTCTTTTTTAAGACTTTCAAACTTTTTAGCCCTTTTATCAACCATATCTATCCTAACTTGAGCAGATTCTGTAATATTTCCATATTCATCGTGCTCATCACTATCAACTAAAACAACTTGATTTTCAACCTTACCAGGTACTATTCTAGGTGAAACTCCATCTTGTGTGTATTTATACCTTTTATATCTTTCTCCTTCGACCAAATCTTTTCCATCTGAAAGGTATCTTTCGATACTTACTTTATCAAAGTCAAATGGATCATAAGTAACCATGGCTTCTGATAAGTGTTGGTCACTTAACAATACAACTGTTATTTGATACTTTTCTGCTAAGTTAAATGCCCTTGCTGTTTGATAAAAAGCATCTTCTCCATTTCTTAGTGCAATTACCATCTTGGGAAATTCTCCATGTCCTAAATGTATCATAAATCTTAAATCTGCTTGTTCAGTTCTTGTTGGAAGCCCTGTGGCTGGTCCTGGTCTTTGAACATTTATAACTACTATTGGGGTTTCTATTATCCCTGCCAAAGAAAATGCTTCAGCCATTAGTGCAATTCCACCACCAGAGGATCCTGTCATAGCCCTAACTCCAGCATAAGATGCCCCTAGTGCCATATTTAAGGCTGCAACCTCATCTTCAACCTGGTCTATGACTATGCCCATTTCTTCTGATTTAAGGGACATATAATTTAATACCCCAGTAGATGGAGTCATTGGGTAACCGCAGTAGTACCTACATCCTGCAGCTATTGCTCCTAAGGCAACTGCATTATTCCCATTTATCAAGATAGATTTATCCTCTTTTGCTTGTAATTTATGCTTTGTTTCTATTAGCTTATAGCCTTCATCTAAAGCCCTTAAATTTACCTCTGCTATTTTTTCATTAAATTCTTCTTTTATTATTTTTACTGTTTCATCTTTTCCTAGGCCATAGTACTTTAAAATAACTCCTAGTCCTATGGTAGAAGAAACCCTTACATTTCCTAGGTCCTCAGCTGTCTTTTTTAAGGGTAAATGTATCAGGTCCTCACCTTTAGACAATTCCTCATCTAAAATTATAATCCCATCTTCCTTTAACTTCCCCCTATGAATTTCTACAGTTTCATCATTTAATGCAAATATAATATCAACTTTCTCTTTGTAAGATGAGATAGGTTGATCTGAAAATCTAATTTGTATGAAATTATGACCCCCTCTTACCCTTGACATATAGTCACTATGAGTAAATATGTAGAAACCGACCCTTTTCAGTGATTTTTCTAATATACCTGCAAAAGTATCCATTCCCTGGCCTGCAGCTCCACCAACTAATATAGTGTAATCCATCTATAAACAAACCTCCTTTTATCTTGCCCTTTATATAAACATACTATAAAGGTTATACCCAACTTACTAGGATATGAACCAGAGTATAACCTATATATCCTTATCGTCATAATAATGCAATTAAGTCTCAGATAAGATATAGTATAAGTAGGGTATACTTATAAACAAAATGTAAATCGTGTGAAAGGAGTAAATTAAATGATATTTAAGCATGGAAAAAGTGCATTAAGTTTAATTCTTACAATTGCAATTATTATAGTATCTAGCTTTAGTGCAAGTGGGCCTTCTTTAGCTGCAACTTTTAGCGATGTTGACAACCACTTTGCAAAATCTTATATAGAAAGTGCTTCATCTTATAAGGCTATCTCTGGTTATCCAGATTCCACTTTTAAACCTGATAATAAAATTAAAATAATTGAATTTATTGCCATCATAGTAAATTCTTGTGGGATGAATACCAATAGTATCCCAAGTGGAGAATATTGGGGGCAAGGATTTATTGAAACTGCTCTTAAAAATAATCTTATCTCTCTAAATGAGTATGGGAATATGAATGAAGAAACTTTTAATAAGAATATTAGTCGAGAAGAGATGGCTAGTATTGTAGTTAATGCATATGTTAAATCTGGGGGTTTAATAGATTCGTTAGCCCTTATTAATGCTTCTTTGTCTTTAAAGGACCTTGAGGATGTTTCACCAAATTATTATGAAAACACGATTGCAGGCCTTGCACTTGATCTTATACGGGGGTATCCAGATTCTACCTTCCTTCCAAAACAAAATGCGAGCAGGGCAGAAGCTACTATCATAGCTTATCGGTTGATGGTTAAACTTGGTATTATAAAAGATGAAAAGCTCAAGGAAAATATTTTAATTTCAAAAGATACACTAATGCAGGGAGATGTGCTGAGGATTACAATTTATCATATGGATAATGACTCCTTAATAACATTAGAACAAGACTTGTATGGAGATTTCAAATTTTATAATAATAATGGCCTGATTCAAGGATATATTCCAACCAATTATAATACTAAACCTGGCTTATATAAGCTTAAATTTACAAATACATTAACAGGCAATGTAACTACAAAGGACATTAAAGTGAAGGCAAGGGATTTTAGAGTTCAGAAACTTACTATCGATAAAAGCATTGAATCTTCTACAAAGACAGAGGAAGCTAATGAGGAATACAGAAAGTACTTTAATCCAGCAATAGCCACATCATCACCTGTAAAATATTATAGCGAAAGCTTTGTATTGCCAACTAAAGGTAGACTTACTACTGAATTTGGTGAATCGCGAACTGTAAATGGAGCTAAAACTAGTTATAGGCACTCTGGACTTGACATTGCTGCCCCAAGAAATACAGATGTCTTGGCAACAAACAGGGGTAAGGTTAAATTGGCTATGCCACTAATCTTAACTGGTAATACAATTGTTATCGATCACGGAGAAGGACTTTTTAGTGTTTATCTTCATATGGAAAAGTTATTTGTCAAAGAAGGTGATTTAGTAGGAAGGGGTCAACTAATAGGAAAAGTAGGATCAACTGGTTTTTCAACAGGCCCCCACCTTCATTTTACCATGTCTTATCATAAGTTTAATATTGAACCAGGTTATTTAATTTATGATAAGGCCCTTACTAAGAGTAATTATGTAGAACTAATGAAGTAAAAAATAGCGTCTACGATGCTTTCGCGCATCTGAGCCCCTTTTTTAATACGGCAGGGGATAATCCCCTACAACCTTTATTTTTTATTTGTTTAATTAGTTTTCTAAGTTGTATGGCTTTTCTCTGTATCCTTGTAAAAGCTCATTATTCTCCATAATAAAAGGCTTTGCTGTCTCTTGTCCCCAAGAAATATCATACTTATTCATCAGGTAATCATTTAATTCCGTGCGATTGTCAAACTTTATTGCTTGATAAGGTTGGTGAAAGGAAAGTTTTTCTATAAATAAAAGTTTTCCATCTTGTGTTGGGATTAAAACACCCATGTGGCCAATAAATAAATAGCCTTCTTCATCATGAAAGAAAACAGAAATAATAGATCTCTTATCTTCGTTTAAAAATTCTATTTCTTTAGCATTCCAGTCTTCTTTTACATTTTTCAAATGTATATTTATATCTTTTGTAAGTTCTGCTGGTATAGAAGAATACAGGGTTCTAAAACCTTCATGTTCTTCTTTATTAAATAAGTCTATAGGGTTATACTCTAGGGCATTCTCATCAAATACCATCCAAGCAGAATTTGAAGTATTGGGTTTTCCAATCTTAATTGCATCTTTCATTAAATCATAGGATACAATTCTACAATTATAGCCAATAAATTCTGGAAAATTAGCATCCCACAAGTCCATCATACTTATATAATCATAATCAGGCTCCAAACTATTAATTGTGACAAAGCCTTTATCTACTAAGCTTGTTCCTTTAACTGCCCCATTAAATTTATCAACATCTGCAAAAAAGGACTCTATATTTTCAGTTAAAAATCCAGCTACTTCCATAGCCTTTCTTACTTCTTCTTGACTTGCCTTATCTAATAGGTTTGAGTAGGTTAAAGTAGTCTTATAGTCCTGTGAATTAGGAACAGTTTTTTTGATAGACAGGGTTCTACTCTCATTATCCCAACTAAAATCTGCCCCAATCGCTTGACCTATAAATCTTACAGGTACCATGGTTCTTTCATTAATAATCAAAGGTGGATGGTCTAATATAATTACTTTGTCATTTACACTTGCCCTCTTATCACCAATTATTAAATTAATTTGTGTGTCTTTATTCTTTACAGTTACTGCTTTACTTTTATCATCCCAGCTTACTTCTAAATATAAAGATTCAAAGATTGCTCTTACAGGAACCATCGTTTGACCTTCCTTTATAATAGGGTCAACATCAAATATTAGCTCTTGTTCGTTAACCTCTACTTTAATTAAATCTGCTTCTCCAAAGGCAAAACTACTCGCCATAATAGCTAATACTAATAAACTAAAAACTATTTTTTTCATATTGTGCAAATCTCCTTTTTAGTAATATGTACTTATCTTAACATGAAAATTAATAAAATGATTTACTAGATAATTACAATAATAAAAAAACCCACCTCCATCATCTTTGATTTAGATGATGGAAGATGGTCTTTATCAATGTTACTTACTTATATACAAATACTCTATCTTCTAAGGATTTGAATTCTTTTTCACCTGGACTTGATGTTGGCTTTCCAAATGGCATCTGGGCTCTCATTTTCCAACCTTCTGGTATATTCCATTCTTTTCTTACATCTTCTTCAATAAGCTCATTATAATGCTGTAGAGATGCTCCTAAGCCTTCTATTTGTAGAGCTGTCCATATGTTATACTGGTGCATACCACTAGATTCTAAAGACCAAATTGGAAAATTATCCTTATATAGTGGGAATTCATTTTGTAGATACTCAACTATGGTATTATCCTCGAAAAACAATATTGTGCCATAACCTCCACTAAATGAGTTGATTTTTTCTTCAGTTGGACCAAATTTATCTTCTGGTACTATTTTTCTAAGAGCTTCTTTTGTAATTTCCCACAACTTTTCATGGTTTCCATTTAACAATAATACCACTCTAGCAGTTTGTGAATTAAATGCAGATGGAGTATGTTTTACTACATGTTCAATTATTTCATTTAGTTTTTCATCAGACACCACTTTTTCTTTACTAATACTGTAGTGAGATCTTCTCATTTCTAATCCTTCATAAAAATTCTTTGCCATTTTTTATTCCTCCAGTTTTTATTGTTTTTTCATTTCTATAACTAATATATGTGATGTATTAGTTGCTTTTATCATAATATCTTCTTCTATTATTTCTAAACCATCCCTATCGTTTAATAAAACATTGTTAATTTGTGAACTTCCTTCTACCTGTACTAAATAAGCTTGTCTTCCTGTAGAAATCTTAAAGTCTATTTCTTTGCCTTCATCTAATTCTATAACATAAATGTTAGCATCTTGATTAATTTTTATTTGAGCTTGACCATTTACACTTGATACGATTTGCAACCATTTATTTTTTCTATCTTCCCATTTAAACCTATGGTCTCCATAATTGGGAGTGAGACCTTTTTTATCTGGCAACAACCATATCTGTAAAAATCTAGATGTTTTTTCTCCAAAATTGTGTTCAGTATGAGAAATCCCAGTCCCTGCACTCATATACTGTACATGACCTCTTGTAATTGTATTTTTATTTCCTATGGTATCTCCATGGTTAAGCTCACCATCCACAACATATGAAATAATCTCCATATCCCTATGAGGATGCATCTCAAATCCAGTGTTAGGCTTAACTAAATCATCATTTATTACCCTTAAAACCCCAAAGTTTATATTATTAGGATTATAATAATTTGAGAATGAAAAGTGAAATATACTTTGTAGCCATCCAAGATCAGACCTACCCATATTCTTATTGTCTAATTTTCTTAACATATAAATCTCCTTTCTAAAAAATACTTATTAGATTACTATTTAGTAGTTACTTATTATTTGTTACTTAATATATTTATACTATAGCATCTAGATTAATATATGTCAATACTTAATGATAATAAATATCAAATAAATAAATCCCCTTAAAATACAGAGGATTCATTTATAATATTTATTTATTAGACCCATTTTTCAGCCCACTTTTGAATTTCATCCATAACAACACTTAGTTCTTTCCCCTTTTCAGTTAGTTCATATTCAATCCTAACTGGGGTTTCTGGATAAACATTCCGTGTTACAATCCCATGTGCTTCTAGGTCTTTGAATCTTTCTGTAAGCATTCTAGCACTCATATTGGGTATGGCTGCCGATATGTCAGAGAAACGTTTTTGATCATTTAGTAAAGTTCTTATTATCAAACCCGTCCACCTCTTACCCAATAGCTCAAAAGCATCTTCAAACTTTGGACACATATGATATTTTTCCATAACTTTCACCACCTATGCTTATTATACCATACTTGGTGGAATAAAGTAAGTAGATTGTATTAATATACTTATCCTAAATTACTAGGAAGCTTTCCATCCCATACAATTCTTTTATAACTTTCCGGATCTGTGTCCCCCTCAGTATTTATAAATAATAATACACTCTCTTCATTAATTTTCATAAGCTCTTTTATTTTTTTATATTCTAGAGATTGGCAAATCATGGAAGCTAGCCCAAGTCCTAATGCTCCTGATTCTCCGGATATAATTCTTTTGTCATCCTTTAAAGGATTTGATAGGATTCTCATACCCCTTGCAGTAATCTCATCTGAACAGGATGCATAACCTTCAACTATGGTTTGTAAGTTCTCCCAAGCAACAATATTGGGCTCACCTACAGATAGTCCGGCCATAAGAGTTTCTAAGTCTCCAGATACCCTAGTAAATTTTCCTTCTTCTATCGATTTATAAAAGCAGGCTGCATTTTTGGATTCAGCGACCACCATATATGGTTTATTATCAAAAAAGATGTTCGTGAAATAGCCAAAAATCCCAAAAGCAAAAGTACCAGCCCCAGCTTGTAGGATAATATGAGTAGGCCTAAGTGTAGCATCTTTCTTCATTTGATCTAAAATTTCATCTCCTATTATAGTGTAACCCCTTGATATGGCATTTGCTATTTCAGTGTAGCCATCCCATGCTTGGTCCTGGATATGTAACCATCCCTTTTTATTAGCTTCTTCTATTACAAGGCTAAGAGTATGGTCATAATTAAGATCTGTTACCATGACCTTAGCCCCTAGATCTTCAATTGCCTCTACCCTGAACTTGCTAGTATTTTTGGGCATATAAATATGACACTTACAACCTAGTTTTTTTGCTACCCATGCGAGGCCCTTGCCATGGTTTCCATCTGTAGCAGCAGCAAGTGTAAGTTTTCTTATCTCTTCATTTAATCTTGGCTCTAATAAATCCTTAAAGCTAATCTTATCAATATCTAAATCAAATTTTTTAGCTATTAATTCAGAAACAGCATATAATACTCCAACCCCCTTAAAGGCATTTAAGCCCATTCGTTTAGATTCATCTTTTACATATATTTTCTTTACACCGAATAGCTTGGACAACTCTTCTAAGCTAACTAGGGGTGTCGGTTGGTAGTCTGGGTGTGTTTTTACAAATTGCCTTGCTTTTTTAGCACTTTCTAGACTTAAAAAGTCACATGTTTTATAGCTTCCTAGTTCAACATCAATGAAATTACAATCTTTTGTTGTGTTTATCTTAGTCTTCATCTTCTCCCCCTTAAATTAGAAAGTTTATTACTCTTATATTAACTTACTTTATATACTATACCTCTTAATTTCACTTGTTAAATCAAATATGTCATACTCTAATGCTAGTACTGGATTTAAATTATATTTTCCAAGCAAAGTATATAAATTCCTAATTTCCTCACTTGATGGTCTTTTGTGCTTATCATATGTAGAATCGTTTGAGTGGATATGCATATATTTTATATGATCCTTTAATTCTGCAATCCATTCTTCTAATTCTACCCTACCTAATTTAGCATGGCCTATGTCTAGGTTGATTTTAATATTTTCCCTATTTATTTCTTCAATATACTCTTTAAGCATCCTAGGGCTTTCTTCAAATATATTTTCTATTAAAATAAACCCTTTATAGTCTATCTTACTAAAAATCAAATCCCAAAATTCCTTGGCTTGCCTGTTGTTTAATCTCCTCATGGACTCTTCATTTAAATATGGATTTATTTGACTATGAAAAATTATATAGTCCATTTTAAGGTCGCTTCCTATTTTAATAGTATCTAGGTACCTCTTAAATGAAACTTCCCTTATTAATAGGTCAGGACTAGCAGGTTTTAAGTCAAGGAAGGGACCATGCAAGGCTTTTATCCCACTAAAGCCTTTAAAAGCAAGCTTGTATTTCCTAATAGTTTCTTTAATTTTACTTTGACTTAAATTTGGTTCAGTAAAATCTTGAATCTCTATACCAATATTACAACTTTTTATTTCATCCATATTTAGATTCTCAATATAGTTAACACATTTAACAATTTTTTTGATGAGATCAACCCCTTGGTAAAAAATTAATTTAAAGATTAGGATTATAATTTAATTTTGAAATATACTTATAACCTTCTTTGATAGTAACAATACTTATGCTAGCATTTTCTGCCTTAAACTTAAAAAAATAATCAACATTATCAAATACCCAGCAGCAAACCAAACGAATAATTCCTTCATGGACTACTAAAAGAACACTTTCATCTTCTTTAACTAGTTCATCTAAAAATTCCTTAAGCCTATTATAGACTAGCTCTAAGCTTTCACCTTGAGGTATTATGTACCTTATTGGGTCTTCAAGCCACATTTTACTTTCAAGGGGGTTTGTTTTTTCTATTGTCTTATAGTCCTTTCCTGTAAATATTCCAAAATCTATCTCCCTAACTCTTTCTTCGACCAAGCCTTTTATTTCTAGCTCACTTAAGGTCTGCCTGGTCCTTGTTAAAGGACTGTAATAGGCTTTGGAAAAGCTTAATTCTTCTATGTGCTTTTTAATTGACTTAATTTGTTTGCGACCAAGAGGGGTTAGTTTTGTATCATCCCTACTGTAGATCTTAACAATATTATCTTCTGTTTGACCATGCCTTAACATTATTATATCCAAACCATTACCCCCCAAAAGACAAACAAGGATAGGGTTTCACAAACTTCTATTATAGCCCCATATACATCCCCTGTTAAACCTCCTATTTTTTTATAAGATATTTGACTAATATATTGTCCCATTAATAAACTAAAAGCTAAGGGTAGTAAAAACTTAAAATCCAAAATGACTAATATAATTGTGTAAATCAACCCTCCAAATATCACGAGTTTTCTTGGATTGCTTTCACTAAATAATTTCCCCAAACCATCTGCCTTAGAGGGCTTTTTAGTAGAAATAAGATAGGAAACACTAAGCCTACTATTAGCAAATGACAAGGCTAAGACCAGGGGCAAGTTACTTATACTGGTAATTAATATAAATTTAAATAAGATAACTACTAATATACTTAGGACTCCAAAAGCTCCTATTCTGCTATCCTTCATAATTTCCAAGCTTTCTTCCTTGCCACGATTTGAAAAAAAACCATCCGCAGTATCTGAGAGACCATCAATATGGAGGCCTCCAGTTAAAACAATTGTTGTAAGTAAGGCCATAAAAGACCCTACCAAAAGATTATAGGGGCTAAGAAAGATATAAAACAAGCCACCTAATCCCCCGATTATAAGTCCAATCAGGGGTAAAAAAGCTACACTGTATTTTAAATTTTCCTTATTAAATTCAATTTGCTTATTAATTGGTATCCTAGTAAAAAACTGTAGGCCTAGTATAAGTCCCCTGATCATTTTATCTTCACCGGTATACCACAACAAACCAAATAAACTTCATCAGATAAATTGCCTATCTTTTGGTTTATCCTTCCTTGAATATCCCTAAAAACCCTTGATATATGATGTTCTGGTACAATAGAAGAACCTACTTCATTAGTTACAAGAATTAAATTATTATTATCTTTCTTAACCTTATTTATCAAATTTTCCAACTCAAAGATTATCTTTTCTTCTATTTCTTCTTGAGTATTTAAGCTGATATAGTCCATATCCTTGCTATTATCAAACATAATGTTTGATACAAGTCCTGTAATACAGTCTAGCAAGTAGTTTTTTTCAGTGCTAACTGCATTTATAAGATCATAGGTTCCTTCATATGTTCTCCACTTTGATGGTCTTGATTTTTTATGGGTATCTACCCTATCTTGCATTTCTTTATCATATATTTTCGATGTAGCTATGTAGACAACATCTTCCACGTTCTTGTATAAACTTTCAGCAAAGGTGCTTTTACCGCTCCTTGCCCCCCCAGTTATTAAATAAATCAATTTATCACCTACTCTTTATATTTTAGCTAATATATTTATTCTACCTTAAAATTACTCTTATACCTACTAAAAATAGGATTTAAAATAAATAAATGGCAAGGATTTTTTCCCTGCCATCAATTAATTATTATAATTGGTCCTTATAGCCTTCTCTTAACAGCTTGTAATCTCCACTTCCTATATCTAAATCGTAAATATTAAAGTTAGTCTTTATGTCAAATCCTTCTAAGTGGCTTGCTAGGTTAATGGACGCTGACCCATCTTCTCCACTAGTTATCCTGTGAAATATATTTGTAGTCCAAGTTATTAAACCACCACCATCTAAGATTCTTTCCCCATTGTGCTCAATAAAGTCTGGTGTTATTACAAACTTTTCAATTTTATCATGACCTTTTTTATATAGCTCAACTGTTCGCATCCCATGAAGTACAAATAAATTATCTTCTTGGTGGGGGTGCATATACCAAGCTTCTTCAATACTCCCTACCCTGCCTGGTGAAGTAGCACCCTTTTTATGTAGGACCCTATCTATAGCATCGATCTTTGGTATCATTGATTGAACCATTACATCAAAGGTGACTCCTTCGGTTTTTCTAAACTCCTTAAGCTTAATTACTTTATAAAAATCCTTTACTTCTCTAATAATATAATCCATAATATCCCCCTTTCACATTCTTGCTAGGCCGCTTTCTCTCGCAACCCTTGCAAGAGTCTTACTAAGTTCTTCACTTACATTTTTATCAAGTACACTAGGTAGTATCTTCTCTTCATTTAATTCTTTATCCAAAACCAAACTTGCAATGGTATAGGCAGCAGCAAGTTTCATTTCTTCACTTATATACCTAGCCCTTACACTTAAGGCCCCCTTAAAAATTCCTGGAAAAACTAAAACATTATTGACTTGGTTTGGAAAGTCAGACCTTCCAGTTCCAACTATCCTTGCTCCTCCCTTTTTTGCTTCTTGTGGTTGTATTTCTGGAATTGGATTTGCCATTGCAAATATTATGGGGTCCTTGTTCATTCTTTTTACATCATGTGAATTTATTAGGTTTCCTGTTGAAACCCCAATAAAGATATCAGCACCCAATAAAGCTTCTTTTAAGTCTCCTCTTATTTTTCTGGGATTTGTCATTAAGGCTATGTCTTTTTTATGTTTTTCAATTAGTATATCATTTGGGTCTAGAATTCCTTTTCTATCACAAAGGATTACATCTTTTGCCCCAGCTTTAATAAGTAAGCTTGCAATAGCAAGACCTGCGGCTCCTGAACCGTTTATTACAATCCTTACTTTTTGCAATTTCTTTTTTACAATTTTTAGGGAATTTATTATACCAGCAAGAACTACAATTGCAGTTCCATGCTGATCATCATGAAAAACTGGTATATCTAATTCTTCTATTAACCTTCTTTCTACTTCAAAACACTTAGGAGCACAAATATCTTCCAGATTAATACCTCCAAAAGAGGGGGCAATTTGCTTAATTGAAAAAATAATATCTTCTATGTTTTGACTTTCTAAGCAAATAGGAAAGGCATCTAAACCTCCAAGTTCCTTAAATAAGACTGCCTTGCCCTCCATTACTGGCAAGGCTGCTAGGGGACCAAGATTACCCAAGCCTAGGACCGCTGACCCATCTGTCACAACTGCAATCATGTTGGCCTTACTAGTTAAGCTATAAACGCAATCTGGGTGTTCCTTGATTTCTTTGCAAACTTCTGCAACTCCAGGTGTGTATACTAAACTTAAATCTTCATTGTTTAATAAGGGAATTTTGCTAACTACTTCAATTTTCCCCCTATGCTTTTTATGTAAATCAAGTGCTCTTTCTTTTATATCCATATCCACCTTCCTTAAATAGGATTTTACTATATATAGTCTATTTAAAGTATACCCTTTATTGTTTAACTACCCTCAATATAAATAAATTTCTACCCACTTTTATAGGATGGATAAGCACTAATAGAAAATATACCTATACCAAGTTAATATAAACCTGATATAGGTATAAATCTTATTTTAACTTAATAATTAATTAAGTTTAAAGTCATCTGGTACTAAGACTTTATCTATAACGTGGATAACTCCATTTGTTGCTTCTAAATCTGGTGTTGATACACTTGATGTGTTAATTTTCACTCCATCTTTTAAATCTACCTTGATTTTTTGGCCGTTTACTGTATCAGCTTCCATACCATCTACTAGGTCAGTAGACATTACTTTTCCTGCTACAACATGGTAGGTTAATACCTTGCTTAAATCTGGGTGACCCAATAAATCTTCAGCACTTATATTGAGTTCTGCTAGTAATTGAGCAAAAGCTGCATTTGTTGGTGCAAATACTGTAAATGGACCTTCACCTTTTAAAGTATCTACAAGTTCAGCTTTTTGAAGGGCAGCAACAAGTACTGTAAAGTCTTCGCTTCCTAAAGCAACATCTACTATATCATCTGCTTTAGGCTCAAAGTATCCTTCGCCAATTACAACTGTTTTAGTCATTGGATCCCAATCTACTACTTTGCCAAATTTTTCTGCTACATCTCTAACAGGAACAAAAGTTCTTTCTCCCTTAATTTGTGGCTCCTTATACAATTTGACAGCTTCACCATTTAACGTTGCATCTAAAGAACCTATCATCATCATAATTTCATCTGTTCCATTTGTAAAAGTTACCTTTTTCTCATTTGCATGCCATGTTACTTCAAAACCCAATGCTTCTGTAACAAATCTTACTGGTACTAAAGTTCTACCTTCTTCAATAAATGGTTCAACATCCATGGAGATGTAGTCACCCTCTACCCAAATCTTAATTCCTGTCTCTGCATTTGCCATAGTTGGAATAAATCCAAAAACCATAACAAAAGCTAACATTAATGCTAATGTACTTCTTTTCATCTAAACAACCTCCTTTTCGTATTATCTCTTCCTCTTACCCTTCTTTTACATAAACTATCACTCAAATTTATAATAAATAGTTTTATGAAAACATTATAAGCTGATTTTATTAAATTGATTTTAAGACATTAGATTTTATTACCTTGTTTACAAAGATCTTAACAATTTCTTTATCAAATTGACTTCCTGCATTTGTTAATAATTCCTTAATAGCACTGTTTTGTGGAATGGGCTCTTTATAGTGGTTGTGAATCATAGAATCATAAGCTTCAGCTATAGCTAATATTCTGGATTGAATGGGTATTTCAATTCCTTTAAGCTTTCTTGGATAACCTTTCCCATCTATTCTCTCATGATGACATAATACATAATCTGCTATATGTGAAAACTCACTAACTGATTTTAGTATGTGAAAGCCAATTTCAGGATGTTTTTTTATTTC
>CAZSLV010000031.1:18753-20833 GCA_964607545.1 uncultured Gudongella sp.
ATTTCTTCTGACTCTACCCTTTTTGTTTCATGGCCAAATGAAACAGAAGGGGATATATTATCCACAAGTAATTCAGATATCTTAGTTTTAATTCTATTTATTATTATCTTGGCAGAGTTACTATCAGTCTTTGGAAGCAATATAACAAATTCATCGCCCCCTATCCTTGCAATTATATCATCAGAACGCAACTCATTTTTCATAGCACTAGCAACAGCCTTTAAAAGTTTATCGCCACAAGCATGGCCAAAGGCATCATTAGTAAGCTTTAATCCATTTACATCAGCCATCACTATTGTGATAGGTAGGTTCCTTTTGGTATCTAGCCTTCTTAACTCTTCTTCATAAAACCTTCTATTATAAAGGCCTGTTAATTGATCAAAGAAGCTTAGGTATAGGATTTTTTCCTCTGTTTGCTTTCTTTCAGTTATATCAATAGCAAAGTGGAGACTAGCATCACTACCATTCCATTCAATCTTAATTCCATCTGATTCAATCCACCTAATTTCCTTATCCTTTTTAACTATTTTAAATTGCTGTTTTGTATCTTCAGTATTCCCAATAAGCCTATCTTTATGGAACTTAAGTGCATTTTTCACATCGCTTTGGTGAATAAAGTCAGTAAACTTCATCTTGGTTAGCTCTTCTTGACTATAACCTGTGAGCATTGAGGTCATAGGGTTGCATATTTTTATATATTCATTTTGTATTACTAGGATAGCTTCTACAGCATTTTCAAATAATAGTCGGTATTTTTCCTCGCTTACCCTTAAGGCATCTTCTGAAAGCTTTCTTTCAGTTATATCGCTTAATAAGTTGAAAGTTGCAGGCTTTCCTTCCCAAAGTATTCTTAGGGAATTCATTTCAACCCACCTAATCTCACCGCCTTTTTTTACAATTCTGTAGCTATATATGCGGTCTACCTGATCTTCATTTAATCTTTTTTTATGATTTGCAACTACAAGGTCTATATCTTCTGGATATATGTAGTTTATAAATGATATTCTTGAAAGCTCTTTGGGAGAGTAGCCAGTCAAAACAGTAGCCATCTCATTACTAAGGACAACCTTCCCATCTTGTATTACTACAATAGATTCTGCTGCGTTTTCAAAAAGTAACTTATATTGTTCTTCGCTTTTTCTTAAGGCTTCTTCCATTATTTTTCTTTCAGTTATATCATGTTGGGTAGAAAGCACACAAGTTTGCCCTTGGTATTCAATGATTATACCACTGCCCATAGACCAAAGCTCTTTTCCAGAAGCAGTTTTTACATGCATCTCAAAGTCTGTGACTACTCCTTCGTTTTGAAGTTTTTCAAGCCACACGAGCCTTCTTTCTGGTTCAACCCAATGAATCATTGCTGTTTTTTTCCCTATAACTTTTTCTGGCTCTTTTACCTCGAAATAATCTAATCCCTTTGGATTTACATATAACACAACACCATCTAGGGTTATGATAGTCAGAGTAAAGGGTAGTGTTTCAATTATTCTTTCAAATTGTATTTCATTTTTAATTATTGTCTCAATAGAATTTTTATAGTCTGTAATGTCCCTATTGTTAGCCCTATATCCTAGATAATCCCCTTTTTCGTCTATTACTGCCTTACAAGCATGTTCAATCCAAACTATGTAACCTTTTTTGTGGTGTATCCTAAATTGCTTGATAAACATTTTATCCCTATTGTTTATCTCATGTCTATGACTATGCCATATTTTTAAATCTTCTTTAAGGATTATAGATTCAAAAAGCGTGGGGTTTTGTAAAAATTCTTCAGCTTCATAACCAGATATTCTCATGCAAGAGGGAGAGACATACTTAAGTTCACCATATTGGTCTTCCCATGTTTCCCAATCGTATGAATAATCAGCTATAGTTTTGTACCTAAGTTCTTCTGCCATTAACTTCCCTCCCATTTAACCACATTATATCTATTATAATTTTATATTGTTTATCTCTTTATACTGTTAACTTAAAATAGTATTATATCAACTATTTTAAACCATCCATATTTAAAAGTCTACAAACTTGATAAAGTCCGTATAATGGTGTAAAAAGAAACTTCAAATAAAAATGAGCCAAA
>CAZSLV010000032.1:0-20092 GCA_964607545.1 uncultured Gudongella sp.
AAGAAAAATGCATTCTCCAAGCCTCCTTGATGATTTGGATAATGCTACTAGGATTATTAAGAATAAAATAGATAATAAATTAAAAATAAGGATAGTTGGAGATTTTGATGTTGATGGGATAATGTCAGTTTATATCCTATATAAAGCTTTAAAAGAACTTGGGGCAGATGTTGACTATGTAATACCAGATAGGGTTTTTGATGGGTATGGAATAAACAACCATATAGTCTTAAATGCTAAGGCCCAGGGAATAGATACATTAATAACCTGTGACAATGGTATAGGAGCTTTTGAACCTATAACAACAGCTACTAATATGGATATGACTGTAATAATTACAGACCATCACGACATACCCTACACCCAAGTTAATGGAGAAATAAATTATAACATGCCAAAGGCTCATGCAATTATAAACCCTAAGAAAAAATCTTGTAAGTATCCCTTTAAAAACCTATGTGGGGCTGGGGTAGCTTATAAGTTAGCTCAAAGTCTTTTCTTAGAATTTAAATCCACCTATGATTATAAAGAATTGTTGGAATTTGTAGCTATTGCAACTATTTGTGATGTAGTAGATTTAGTATCTGAAAATAGAACAATAGTTGTAGAAGGTCTTAAGAGGCTTCAGGATACTAAAAATCTAGGTTTAAAAACCCTGGTAGAGGTAAGTGGGATTAAGGATAAAAAAATTGGTGTCTACCATGTTGGATTTATTCTAGGACCAAGCTTTAATGCTTCTGGTAGGTTAGATAGCGCTATTTTAGGCTTATCCCTTCTTTTAGAAGAAGACTCTACCAAGGCTTTAGAAATTGCTAGAAATTTAAAAGACTTAAATGATGAAAGAAAAAACCTAACCTTAGAGGGATATGAAAAGGTTGATAAATTAATCCAAGCAAAGTATTATAAGGATAAGATTTTAGTTGCCTTTTATCCAGACTTACACGAAAGTGTAGCTGGAATTATTGCAGGAAGGCTAAAAGAGAAGTATAATAAACCTACGATAGTTTTAACTAAAAGTAAAGATGGAGCTAAGGGGTCTGCAAGGTCTATAGAAGGCTACAACATGCATAAAGAACTTACAAAGTGTAAGGACCTTTTAAGTAAGTACGGGGGCCACCCAATGGCTGCTGGCATGACCCTATCAGAAGACTTAGTTGATGAACTAAGAACTTGTTTAAATAATAAATGCACCCTAACAGATGAGGATCTTATTCCAAAGACCTATATAGATATGCCCTACCCAATACAAAATATAAATGAAAGCTTTATTGATGAAATATTGAAATTAGAACCCCATGGGAAGGGGAATCCAAAGCCGATTTTAGGCGATAAAAACCTTAATCTTAAAAGAGCAAGTATCTTGGGACAAAATAAAAATGTTTTAAAGCTCATCTTTGACAAGGGTGATGGGATGATTAAAGAAGGACTAATATTTAAAGATATAGAAAAATGGGTAGAAGATATAGAAAGACTTTATGGTAGAGAAGAAAAAGAAAAGTTATTTGCAGGATATGAGAATGGAGTAAAAATGGATGTTTTATTTTATCCTTCAATCAATGAATACATGGGAAATAAGACTATACAATTTATAATAGAAGATTATAGACTACTTAAGCACTGACAAGAAGGTGTTAAAAATGTTAGAAAACTTATTGCAAAGAATAGAACAATACAATCCCCAAGCAGATATGCACTTGATTATAAAGGCATATAATTTTGCTGAGTCCGCCCATGCTACTCAAGTTAGGAATTCAGGTGAAAAGTACTTTGTCCACCCCTTCCAAGTAGCTATTCTTCTTGCTGACTTAAACATGGACACACCAACTATAATTGCAGGTTTATTGCATGATGTTATTGAAGATACAAATATTTCATATGAAACTATAAAGGAAGAATTTGGAGAAGAAATTGCTGACCTTGTTGATGGAGTAACAAAGTTAAAAAAGCTTCAATATAAGACTAAGCAAGAAAATCAAGCAGAAAATTTAAGAAAAATGGTAATAGCCATGGCAAAGGATATCAGGGTTGTCATAGTTAAATTAGCAGATAGGCTCCATAATATGAGAACTTTAGAGTATATGACAGATGAAAAAAAGAAAGAAAAAGCCCTTGAAACAATAGAAATATATGCACCAATAGCCCACAGACTTGGTATTTCTAAGATCAAATGGGAATTAGAAGACTTATCCCTAAGGTATCTAGACCCTGAAAACTACTATGACCTAGTAGAAAAGGTTTCTAAAAGAAGGCTAGAGAGGGAAACTTATATAAAAGAAATAATTTCTACCCTCTATGACAAACTAGGTGAAATGGGCATCAAGGCTGATATAAGTGGAAGACCAAAGAATTTTTACAGTATTTATAAAAAGATGATGTACCAAGGTAAGGCCTTTGATCAAATTTATGACCTAACTGCAGTAAGGATCCTGGTAGATAATATAAAAGATTGCTATGGGTCTTTGGGTATTGTCCACACCCTGTGGAAACCCCTTCCAGGTAGGTTTAAAGACTATGTAGCCATGCCAAAGGCCAATATGTACCAGTCCCTCCACACTACAGTTATGGGGAATAAGGGAGAAATATTTGAAGTTCAAATACGAACCTACGATATGCACAAGACGGCTGAGTATGGTATAGCTGCCCATTGGAAGTATAAAGAAGGTTATGCTAAAACATCAAACTTTGATGATAAACTAACTTGGTTAAGGCAGCTTATGGAATGGCAAAATGATATGAACGACCCTAAGGAATTTATGGAAGCTTTAAAAATAGATTTCTTTACAGATGAGGTATTTGTATTTACACCCAGAGGGGATGTAATTAACTTACCAGATGGGTCTACCCCAATAGACTTTGCTTATAGGGTCCACACTGATGTTGGAAATAAATGTGTAGGAGCTAAAATAGACAGTAGGATAGTTCCCTTAAGCTATAAGCTAAAAAATGGGAATATAGTTGAAATAATTACAAGCTCAAACTCATCAGGTCCAAGTAGGGACTGGTTGAAAATGGTAAAGAGCAGTCAAGCTAAGACAAAGATTAGACAATTTTTCAAATTGAAAGAAAGAGATACTAATATACAAAGAGGCAAGGATGCCTTAGAAAAAGAAATAAAGAGGTTGGGTTATAAACCATCGGATATAATAAGAGAAGATTGGCTAAAAAATATAGCTACCAAGGTAAGCATAAACTCAGTAGAAGACTTGTATGCATCTATAGGTTATGGGAGTATTACTATAAATCAAGTTTTAAATAAATTAAAAGAGCTTTATAGCGAACACTTTAAACCTGATGAAAAAGAAATCATAGAACAAAATATACAAAAGACCACCAATAAAGCAAAACCTAAACATACCCAAGGGATTATGGTAAAGGGGATAGATAATATTAAGGTTAGGTTTTCTAAGTGTTGTAACCCAGTTCCTGGAGATGATATAGTTGGCTTTATTACAAGAGGCAGAGGGGTATCTATCCACAGGGCAGATTGCCCTAACCTATCAGTAGACAGGGGGACTGAAGAAAGGCTTATTGATGTTGAGTGGGATATTGAAAAGAAATCTTCTTACCAAACAGAAATAGAAGTTAGAGGCTTAGACAGGCCAGGTTTACTAGCAGAGTTAGCCTTAAAAATAAATGATGCAGATATAGGCTTAATATCTTTAAATGCAAAGACAGGAAAAGATAAGATGGTCTTAATTAAAATGACCTTGGAAATACACGATAAAGAACAATTAAATGACTTAATTAAGAAGGTTAAGCGAATTGGAAATGTATTTGATGTATATAGGGTCACTGTATAGGAGGAAAAGATGCGGGCTGTAGTTCAAAGAGTACAAGATGCCAGAGTAAGGGTGGATAATTTAATCATAGGGGAGATAAAAAAGGGTCTTTTAGTGTATTTAGGAGTTGGTAAACTAGATGACTCTTTAGATGTGGATTATTTAGTTAATAAGGTATTGGGATTAAGAGTATTTGAGGATTCCAATGAAAAAATGAACTTATCTATAGGGGATATAAAGGGGGATATACTAATTATCTCTCAATTTACCCTATATGGTGATGTAAGAAAGGGAAAGCGGCCAAGCTTTACTGATTCTGCAGATCCAAATATGGGAAAGGAATACTATGATTCTTTTATTAAAAAAATCAAAGAATCAGGTTTAAAAGTTGAAAGCGGAGAATTTGGAGCCAATATGCAGGTAGAATATATAAACGATGGTCCAGTAACTATCCTATTAGATAGTAAGAGGCTTTTTTAGGAGGAAAAAATGGAGATTAAAAGGATACAAGCTGGTATATATGCAGCTAATTGCTATATAGCTTATGATGATAATAAGAAAGAAGGCATAATTATAGATCCAGGTGGAGATGAGAAAACCATAATTGAGGAAATTGAAAGTAGGGACCTTATGGTGAAAGCAATCGTACTTACCCATGGACACGGAGACCACATAGGGGGAGTTATCCCCCTTAAGAATCATTTTAAAGCACCTGTTATGATTCACACAGAGGATGCCGTCATGGTAAGGGATAAGTCCTTAAACCTATCGGCTAGCATGGTTATGGGGCCAGTTAACTTTGAGCCTGATAGGCTTTTAAGGGATGGAGATAAGATTGAGTTTGGAGACTTGTATTTAAGAGTTATCCATACACCAGGCCATACTAGGGGAGGAATTTGCTTGTATTCAGAAGGGGTCCTCTTTACAGGTGATACCTTGTTTGAAGGTTCCATAGGAAGGACAGACCTTTATGGAGGGGACTATGACACCCTAATGAAGGGGATTAAAAACAAACTTATGAGTTTACCCCTTGCTACTGTTATATATCCAGGCCATGGTGGTCATACAAGCTTAGAAAAAGAAAAAGCAACTAATCCATTTTTAAGAAGGATTTAAATGCAATGATTTCTATTATAAATAAGGATGATATACTAAGTGACCATGAAATATTTGAACTGACCCGCAGTTTTTTTAACAATGATGAAATAAGGATTGGCAAGGGCTTAGTAGCTAGTGATGTAAGTTTTAGTTTAAACCTTATAAGAAATAAATTTTCTTATAAGGGGGTACTTGTTGATTCAAATAATAAGACTTACACAAAAGAAATTCAATTTGACAAGGTTAATATCTACAGGGATGAGGGTGCAACAAAGAGAATAATAGGAAAACAAATTATATACTTGTTATTCAAAAGGGCCTTAGACTTAAGTCTTCCCTTTGGAATACTTACTGGGGTAAGGCCTAGCAAGATAGTTAGTCGTCTACTACGATTAAATCTTACTTATAAAGAAATATATGAAGTTTTAACATGTCAATATTTATTAAGCCCACAAAAGGCTAAGCTCTTATTAGACATAGGAGAGCTTCAAAAATCCGCCCTAAAAGATAGGGGGAGAAATACTTATAGTATATATGTAAATATTCCCTTCTGCCCAACTAGGTGTTCTTATTGTTCCTTTATCTCTCTTGATGCTAATAAGCATGAAAGTTTAATGGAGTCTTATGTTGATGCTTTAATCAAAGAGTTAGAAGAAACAAGGAAAACAATGGAAGGTTTTAACATTAACTCCCTATACATAGGAGGAGGTACACCCACTTCATTAAAAATTAACTTAATGGAAAGGTTAATTTATGAAACAAATAACAAGTTCCCAAATATCAAAGAGTTTTCTATTGAAGGGGGAAGGCCAGAAACCCTTGATATAAATTATTTAAAACTTTTTAAGAAGTACAATATAGATAGGATTAGTATCAATCCTCAAACTATGAATAATCAAACCTTAAAAAGAATCAATAGGCCTCACACAAGGGAAGATGTAATTAACTGTTTTAATAAGGCACGTGAAGTTGGGATTAATTCTATAAATATGGATCTTATTTTGGGCCTACCAGGTGAAGAAATCAATGACTTAAAAAATACTTTAAAAGAAATAGAAAAGCTTAAACCTGATAACTTAACAGCCCATGTTCTAGCTATAAAAACTGGCTCAGCCTATAAGGATATTGACCTTCCTAATACTGTTAAAGAATCAAACAAAATAAATGAAATGATTAAACATACAAGTCTTTTAGCTAAAGAGATGGAAATGCAAGCTTATTATTTATACAGGCAGAAAAATTCTCTAGGAAACTTTGAGAATGTAGGCTACTCATTAAAAGATAAGTTGTGTTTGTATAATATCTCTATAATGGAAGAGAAGGAAACTATTATTGGACTTGGTATGGGGGCTGTAAGCAAGATTTACGATAGGGAATTTGATAAGCATTATAGGTTACCAAACTATAAAAATTTACAGGATTATATGGAACACTTAGATAAGCAAATAGCAAGAAAAAATATGGAGATAGAAAAGTTAAAAAGGGCACCACGAGATATCCTCTAGTTCCTGTGTACCAGCAATATGAGGATTTTTTATTATACAAGGGGGATGTAAGATGAGTGAAAAAATGGGCAATTTAAGAAGAACAAATATGTGTGGAGATTTAAGACTAGAAAATGTAGGAGAAGAGGTTGTTTTAATGGGTTGGGTCCAGGGTGAAAGAAACCTTGGGGGGCTAATTTTTATAGACTTAAGGGATACAAGTGGAATAAGTCAAATAGTTTTTGATGAAACAAGTCCTAGCCATATTATTAAAAAAGCTGAAAGTCTTAGGTCAGAATTCGTCATTGGTATAAAAGGAAGGGTCAGGGAAAGACAATCTAAAAATCCTAATATTAAGACAGGGGATGTAGAAGTCCTTGCAGATGATTTAGTAATATTAAATGAAGCCCAAACACCCCCAATTTATATAAAGGATGATGACAAGGTTAGCGAGGCTATGAGGCTAAAATACAGGTACCTAGATTTAAGAAAACCCCAAATGCAAAATAATTTAAAAGTTAGGGCAAGGCTTTCAAAAATAGTGAGGGACTTTTTTAATGATAATAATTTTATAGAAATTGAAACACCTGTCTTGACAAAACCAACTCCAGAAGGAGCAAGAGATTACCTAGTTCCTAGTCGGGTTAATGAGGGTTTGTTTTATGCCCTACCTCAATCTCCACAACTTTTAAAACAATTATTAATGGTATCTGGCATGGATAGGTACTACCAAATAGTAAAGTGTTTTAGGGATGAAGACCTACGGGCTAACAGGCAACCAGAATTTACTCAAATTGATATAGAAATGAGCTTTGTTGATGTAGAAGATGTTCTAGAAGTAAATGAAAGATTAATTGCTAAATTATTTAAAGAATTAAAGGACATAGACATAAGTTTACCTTTAAAGAGAATGACATACGAAGAAGCCATGGATAGGTATGGAGTAGACAAGCCAGATTTAAGATTTGATCTAGAACTTAAAAATATATCAGACCATGTTAAAACAAGTGATTTTAAGGTTTTTACATCAGCTATTGAAAATGGTGGAATTGTAAAAGCAATTAGGGTTAAAGATAGCACTGATAAGTTGACCAGAAAAGATATATCTAAGCTTGAAGATTATGCAAAAACCTATGGAGCCAAGGGTTTAGCATGGATTAAGGTAAATGAAGATGGGATTAGTTCACCAATAGCAAAGTTCTTTAAAGATGATGATTTAAAGAATTTGTTGGGTTATCTTAAAGCAAAAGTAAATGATACAATTTTAATTGTTGCAGATACAGAAGATGTAGTAAATAGTAGTTTAGGAAATTTAAGAAACGAACTAGCAAAAAACTTAGAATTGATAGATAATGAAAAGTACGAAATCCTATGGATCACAGACTTTCCACTTTTAGAATACGATTCAGAAGAAAAAAGGTATGTTGCCAAACACCATCCTTTTACTCATCCAGTTGAGGAAGATATAAAATTGCTAGAGACAGAACCAGAAAAAGTTAGGGCAAAAGCTTATGATTTAGTTATAAATGGTGATGAAATGGGCGGGGGAAGTATAAGGATTAGCAATTCAGACTTACAAAAAAGGATGTTTAAAGCTTTAGGTTTATCAGAAGAAGAGAGCAATGAAAAATTTGGTTTTCTATTAGATGCATTTAAATACGGGACCCCTCCACATGGTGGAATAGCCTTTGGTTTGGATAGGCTAGTTATGCTCTTTACTGGAAATTCCAATATAAGGGATGTAATTGCTTTTCCTAAGACCCAATCTGCTACTTGTCTAATGACTAATGCTCCTACAAGTGTAACAGATAAGCAACTAGCAGAAACTCACATAAGGGTTGATTTAAAAAATGAATAGGTGGCTGCAAAGAAGTGCGCTCCTTTTAGGCAAAGATTCATTAGAAAAACTAAGTAAGGCTTGTGTTGGAATTTTTGGCATAGGTGGGGTTGGGTCCTATGCTGCAGAAAGTCTAGCAAGATCTGGGATAGGTAAACTAGTTTTGGTAGATTATGATATAATAGATATAAGTAATTTAAATAGGCAAGTTCATGCTACTAGTAAGACTGTAGGTATGTTAAAAGTTGAAGCTATGAAAGATAGACTAGTGGAAATTAATCCAAATATAATAATAAATCCCATAAGTATTAAGTATTCATATGCAACAAGTGAGCATTTTAATTTATCAGAATATGATTATATAGTAGATGCAGTTGATATGGTATCATCCAAGCTAGAATTAGTTAAAAACGCAAGAAAATTGGGTATACCTATAATAAGCTCAATGGGGGCTGGAAACAAGTTAAACCCCGCTGACTTTCTAGTATCTGATATCTTTAAAACATCAGTTTGCCCACTTGCAAGGGTTATGAGACATGAATTAAGAAAACTTAATATACCTGATTTAAAGGTCGTTTATTCTAAGGAAGAACCCATTAAAACTAGTTTGATGGATGAGTCTAATAAAAAATTAATACCTGGAAGCGTATCTTTTGTTCCCCCTGTTGTGGGTATGATAATTGCTTCTGAGGTTATAAAAGATTTGCTTAAATAGGAGGAAAATATTATGGATCAAATAGGAATAGTAACAAGGTCTATAGAAAACAATAAAGTTGAATTAGAAGTAAGAAGACCATCTGGCTGAGGTTCCTGTAAGTCGTGTGCTAGTTCTTGTGAGGTAAAGCCACATTATCTTACCTTAAAGAATACTATCGACGCAAAGCCGGGAGACTTTGTTGAATTAAGAGCAATAAAAAAGAATATCATGAAATATATAACAATAATATATAGTATTCCCTTTTTCTTTTTAATTTTGGGAATCATAGTGGGAAATATGATGTTTAAAGGTATGGAAACTAAAAACTTTGAACTTTTAAGCTTTGGAATGGGTATAGTCTTTCTTGCTATATCATTCTTTGTCGTTAGAATAATAGACAAGAGATTTGCTAAAAAGGATGAAAGTGTTATTGTAATGACAAGAAAATTATAGGGAGGATTTATTTTGATAGATAATGATAATACCCTAGTAAGGCTAAGGAAAATTGAAGGACAAATCAAGGGAATTCAAAAAATGGTTGAAGAAAAAAAATATTGCGGGGACATATTGATTCAAATATCTGCAGCTAGGAGCGCCTTAAATAGTGTAGGCGGAATAGTGCTTGAAAATTATATGAAAAACTGCATACAAGATTCAGGAAACACTAGGGAAGAGGATTTGGAAAAATTAATCCAAGTAATGTTAAAGTACACTAAATAGACCTATAAGATATATATATCTTTTAGTAAATAAATATGAAAGGGGAAATAGAATGGATTTTAAAAATTTAGCCAAGGCAGACCCTGTAGTAATGGATATTGTACAAAAAGAAATAGATAGGCAAAACCAACATATTGAGTTGATTGCCTCTGAAAACTTTGTTTCACAAGCAGTAATGGAGGCAATGGGAAGTCCTCTGACAAATAAATATGCAGAAGGGTATCCTAATAAGAGGTATTATGGTGGTTGTGAAGTAGTAGATTTAGTGGAAGACCTAGCCATAGAAAGACTTAAGAAGTTGTTTGGTGCAGACCATGCCAATGTACAAGCTCATTCTGGTTCTAGTGCGAATTTAGCAGTTTACTTTGCATTTTTGGAACGTGGGGATAAAGTATTGGGCATGAGATTATCAGAAGGGGGCCACCTTACCCACGGAAGTCCTGTAAATATATCTGGTTCTTACTACAATTTTGTTGACTATGGGGTGGACCCAGAAACAGAAATGATAGACTATGATAAGGTTAGAGAAATAGCCCTTAAAGAAAAACCAAAGTTGATAGTTGCAGGGGCAACCGCCTATCCAAGACAAATCGACTTCTCAAAATTCAGGGAAATTGCAGATGAAGTAGGAGCTTATTTAATGGTTGACATGGCCCATATTGCAGGGTTAATTGCAGCTAAATTGCATCCTGACCCAGTCCCTTATGCTGATGTTATAACTACTACAACCCACAAGACGCTTAGGGGTCCTAGGGGGGGAGCTATACTGTGCAAGGCCGAACATGCTAAAAAGATAGACAAGGCAATCTTTCCTGGAATACAAGGGGGGCCTTTAATGCATGTAATAGCTGCTAAGGCTGTTGCATTTGGAGAAGCTCTTGAAGAAGATTTTGTAAAGTATCAAAAATCAGTGATAAGTAACACTAAGGCTATGGCTGATGCTTTAATTGATGAAGGCTTTAGACTAGTTTCAGGTGGTAGCGACAATCACTTAATCTTAATAGATATGAGAAATAAAGGCATGACAGGTAAAGATGCTGAAAAATTATTAAATGATGCAGGTATTACAACAAATAAAAATACAGTACCAAATGACCCAGAAAGTCCATTTGTAACTAGTGGTATTAGGGTAGGAACTGCTGCCATGACAACAAGAGGAATGAAAGAAGCTGATATGAAGACAATAGTAAACCTAATGTCTCAAGCTTTAAAAGAAGATGCTAATACTGAGGAAATAAAGAAGAAGGTTCATGAACTTTGTAAAAACTTTCCCCTTTATTAATTAACAAATTATGGCCTACACAAAAGCTGTAGGCCTCTATATTTTATGTTTAGGTGGTAATTATGGAGATAAAAGATACAAGTGAAAGTAGAAATATTATAGAAGACCTAATCCTTGGAAGTATAGGGGATGAAATAGGCCTTCAAGCTGGAGACATATTAGTAAGCATAAATGACAAAAAAATCAAGGATGTTATCGACTATAAGTACCTAGTGGCCGATGAAAACTTACTATTAGAAATAGAAAAAGCAAATGGCCAAATATGGGAATACGAAATTGAAAAAGACTATGGGGAAGACTTGGGAATTATATTTACTAATCCCCTAATAGATAGGGCTAAAACATGTCAAAATAAGTGTATGTTTTGTTTTATAGACCAACTGCCACCTAACATGAGGGATACCCTTTACTTTAAGGATGATGACTCTAGATTATCATTTTTACAAGGTAACTTTCTTACTCTTACAAATATGAGTGAAGATGATATAAATAGGATTATACAATATAGGTTATCTCCTATAAATATTTCTGTCCATACAACAAATCCAAGTTTACGTATTCAAATGTTAAAAAATAAAAATGCTGGTAAAATATTTGAAATTCTTCAAAGGTTTCGCGAGGCTAATCTATCTATAAATTGCCAGATAGTCTTAGTGCCAAATGTAAATGATAAAGAAGAATTAGAAAATACGATAAAGGACTTATCTTCCTTGTATCCATCAGTGGAATCTGTAGCAGTAGTCCCAGTTGGTATAACCAAGTACCGAGATAAGTTAGAAAAATTGGAGATATTTGATGAAAAACTTTCAAAAGCTTTAATTTCTCAAATTGAAAAAATGCAAGATACCTACTTAAGTTTACTTGGAACCAGATTTGTCTTTGCATCTGATGAGTTTTATTGCCTATCAGGAGAAGACTTACCAGCCTTTGATGAATATGAGGGTTTCCCCCAATATGAAAATGGGGTTGGTTTACTAAGGTCATTTAAGAGCGAAATAAAAGAACGATTAAATACAAGCAAAGACTCTTCTTATAATAAAAAAATTATCTTTGCAACAGGGACCCTAGCTTATGATTTTATTTTTGAGCTTTCCCACTTGATAATGGCAAAGTTCAAAAGATTAGAAATTAAAGTTGTACCAATAAAGAATAAATTTTTTGGAGAAACTATAACAGTTTCTGGCCTAGTTACAGGTCAAGACTTAATAGAAGGCCTTAAAGATATTCAGGCTTATGATTGCATCTTTATTCCAAATTCCATGTTAAGAAGCGGAGAGGATGTTTTTTTAGATAATATTACCTTAGAAAGTGCTAGTGAGATTCTTAATAAAAAAATATATGCAGTTCCTATTGATGGGGATAAGCTAATTGATATAATAGAATATGGGGTGGAAGAATGAATAGGCCAATAGTTTGTATTGTGGGAAGACCAAATGTAGGAAAATCAACCTTATTTAATAAGATAGCCGGGAAGAGAATTGCAATTACAGAAGACAAACCTGGAGTTACTAGGGATAGAATTTATGCTGTTGGAGAATGGCTAGGTAAGTACTTTACTCTTATAGATACGGGTGGTTTAGAACCTGAAAAAGACGATATGATAATGCATAATATAAAAAAACAAGCAGATATAGCTATAGATACAGCTGATGTAATTCTTTTTGTAGTAGATGGCATTGAGGGACTTACTTCAACTGACTTAGAAATTGGACAAATATTAAGAAGGTCGGGTAAGAAGGTAATCTTAGTTGCTAATAAAATTGATACAAGGAATACACCTGATGATATTTACAATCTTTATGAGTTGGGTTTAGGCGAACCTATGGTTATTTCATCTGAGCAATCCTTAGGACTTGGGGACTTATTAGATGAGGTTGTATCTTTCTTCCCAGATTATAAGGATACAACAGAAGAGGATGATATTGTTAGGGTTACCTTTATTGGAAGGCCAAATGCAGGCAAGTCATCTTTAATTAATCATATACTGGGAGAAGAAAGAGTTATAGTAACAGATATTCCTGGAACTACAAGAGATTCAATTGACTCCCAATTTCAAATTGGGGAAGATAAGTATATTTTCGTAGATACAGCGGGCCTAAGAAGAAAGAGATATATAGATGAAAAGGTAGAAAGATATTCTGTTGTAAGGACCTTAACAGCTGTAGACAGGTCAGATATATGTGTAATGGTAATAGATGCAACCATGGGTTTAACTGAGCAAGATACAAAGATAGCTGGTTATGCTCATGATAATGGGAAGGCTATTATAGTTGCAATAAACAAGTGGGACTTAGTTGAAAAAGACAATAAAACTTATTTAACATTTGAAAAGGAAGTTAGGGATACCCTAGGCTTTATGATGTATGCACCCATTGTTTATATTTCTGCCTTAACTGGTAAAAGGGTAGATAAGCTCCTTGAGACTATAAAGATTGTAAATAACAACTATAGCTTAAGGGTTAGCACAGGAGTTTTAAACGATATTCTAAATAAGGCAATATTAATGAACCAACCCCCGTCTGATAAGGGGAATAGGGCTAAGATTTATTATGGAACTCAAGTTTCTGTAAGACCTCCAAAATTTGTTATATTTGTAAATACCAAAGAACTAGTTCATTTTTCTTATGCTAGATACTTGGAAAATCAAATAAGAAATCATTTTGGCTTTATGGGAACACCTATAAGAATGGAATTTAGAGAAAAGGGAGACTAATAATGCGTTTGTTTATAATTCCAATATTAGCCTATATAATTGGGAGCTTTTCATCTGCCTATGTTATAGGCAGGGTTTTTAAAAAAATAGATATTAGAAAACTTGGAAGTGGTAACCCTGGTACTACAAATGCTATGAGGGTAATGGGTAGAAAATTTGGTTTAATGACTTTTGCCCTCGATTTTATAAAGGGCATGGTAGCCTCCTTAGTTGGCTTATATATATATGGATATTACGGGGGCTTGCTAGCTAGTTTATTTGTTGTGATAGGCCACAACTGGCCTGTTTTTTTTAAGTTTAAGGGTGGCAAAGGAGTTGCAACTACAATAGCCTCCTTAGCAGTATTGCAATTTAATTTAACCTTAATAAGTGTAATTATTGGGGTACTAGTGGCTGCTTTTTCAAGATATGTATCCTTAGGTTCAATTGTTTTTTTTACTATTAATTTTATATTATCTCTTACTGGAATTATAAGATTTGATATATATACTCAAATAATATACTTTTTACTATTTGTACTAGGTTTATTTAGGCATAAAGAAAATATAAAAAGGTTAGTAAGTAAAACAGAGAATAAAATTGGTAGGTGAATAAGTTGATAGAAAAGATAAGTATTATAGGAGGGGGAAGCTGGGGAAGTGCCCTAGCTGTCTTACTAGCAAGTAAGGGCATAAGAAGTGTACTTTGGCTAAGAGATAAGGAACAAGTAAATCAAATAAGAAGAGATAGGATTAATAAAAAGTACCTAGATAAAATTTATTTAGATGATAAGATACAGGTGACTTCAGATATTGATGAAGCTATCTTAGAAAAGGAAGTCATAGTCCTTGCTATTCCAACCCAAAGCCTTAGAAGTAGCTTAAGTTTTATTGGGGATAGGATTAAAGAGAATCAAATAATAGTCAATGTATCAAAAGGGATTGAAACAAACACCCTAAAGAGAATTTCTGAAATAGTAGGTGAAATATACCCCCATAATCCATTTTGTGTTATGTCAGGACCATCCCATGCTGAAGAAGTTGCCTTATCAATCCCAACAACACTTGTTGCAGCTTCTAAAGATAAGAATGTAGCAGAGGAAATACAAGATTTATTTACTAGCCCAAACTTTAGAGTTTACACCAATCCAGATGTTATAGGGGTGGAACTTGGAGGGGCCTTAAAAAACATTATTGCCCTAGGGGCTGGGATCTCTGATGGCTTGGGATACGGAGACAATACTAAGGCTGCCCTAATGACAAGGGGTATTTATGAAATGTCAAAGCTAGGCATAGAATTAGGGGCCGACCCAGATACATTTTGGGGCTTATCTGGCATTGGAGATTTAATTGTCACTTGCACTAGTATGCACAGCCGAAATAGGAGGGCTGGGATTTTAATAGGAAAAGGCTATAGCCTAGAGGATGCTACTAAGGAAATAGGCATGGTTGTAGAGGGGATTAAAACCACTGAATCTGCTTATAATTTAGCAAAGTCAATTGATATAAATATGCCTATAACAAATGAACTTTACAATGTTCTTTATAAGAGCCATGATGTGTCTGAATCTGTGACCAGGCTTATGGGTAGGTCTAAAAAGCATGAAATGGAGTTAATTTTAACTCAGAAAAAGGTGAGCTGGTAATTATATCATAGCTCACATTTTTTTTAAAATATTTAAGAAAATGAGAAATATGATTTTGTAAATTTGTTTAAAAACCCCCTGTATTATGTAATACTTAATTTATTATGAACAAAGGAGGGCTGGCAAATGCTAGAGTTTATTATAGTTTATACAAGTGTAATATTATTTGCTGGGATTCTAGGATATACCCTAGTGGTTTTTAAAGAAAAGCACTACCTAAAAAACAATATAATTTATATTGATAATAGATTTATTAGTCAAGAAGAAATAGAGGACACCGACATGCAAGAATTTTTTCTAGATGGTACAAAGTTAAAGGCTGGGGATGAAGTTTCAATTATGACTAAGTCTAAAGAAAAATTCAAAGGAGTCCTTTTAGGAGCTGTTAAAAAAGAAGAATCAATTAAGATAATTACTTATGCAAATGAAGTAATTAAACTAAGGATAGAAAGTATTAAGCAATTTAAAATAATGAGTAAATATGGAAAATTTTTTAGTTAGGTGTGAATAAGTTGAAAAAGAGTAAGAACTATGGCTTAACTAAAATTATTACTTCTGTAAGTTTAATTATCCTTATCTTATTGCTAGTAAATTTTATTCCTAAATTTATAAGAAAAGATATAGTAACTAGCCTCCCCCTTGATATTGAATATAAGGAAAAAATAAGTCTTGAGGGGATTTTGATTAAAAACGAAAAGCTGTATTTTAGCCAAACTAGGGGAGAAGTTTATGGGATAATCGATGAGGGAAAAAGAGTCCCTGTAGGAAGTGAAGTGGCTCAAGTAATTTCTCTTAAAGATATGACCTTTTATAAAGTTGAGTTAGACAATATTGAAAACCTTCTTAGTCAAATGGGTCTTAATGATTCACAAGACTCAGAAAAAACAAGTGCAAGTAAAATAATTATAGATAACCTTATAAGTCAAATTCAAGTGGATATTCAGAATAAAGACTATGATGATCTAAGGAGTTTAAAGGAAAAACTACTTTTAAACTCACCTAAATATGGGGAAAAAAGTTTAGAAGGCCAAATAGGAGAAGTCAGTTTAGAAGATTTAAAGGAAAGAAAAGATGAAATATTAAAAATTATCTCTAATTATAACGAAAGAGTATTTAGTAAACATTCAGGCCTTGTTTCATATAAAATAGATGGGTTTGAAAGCTTATTAAGCCCAAGTGACCTAGAAAGCCTTTCTGACTATATATTTGATAGCGACTTTAAAACTAATAAAGAAGGAACAAATACAAGTATTCCAATTTTTAAGCTTGTAGATGGGCATGAATATTATATTGCTATTAAGACCCCCCTACTTAATACCCCTTCACTAAGTGAAAAGGAGTATTTAGAAATTGAGATACCTGGAATAGAAGACACTAAAAACACCCTAAGGCTTAAAATAGTAAAAAGGGATAAAAGAGGTAGTGAAGAGGTATTAATTCTTAAGTCAAATGAATTATTAGAAAAATTATATGATAAGAGGCTTATAGATATAGATGTTGTGACTTTTAAAGAGGATTCTTTTAAAATACCCATAACTTCTCTTATAAAAAAGGACAAGCAGGATGGAGTTTTTATAAAATCTTTTTATGGAGTTGTTGTTTTTAGGCCAATAATAATAAACGCTAAAGACAGTGATTATCTTTATGTAAACAAGGGTGATAGGGATAATAAGATTGAAATTAAGGGTAAAACATATAGGACTATCAATGAATATTCAGAGGTTATCACAAGACCCAACCTTGTTAAAGAAGGGCAAATAATAAATTAATGGAGGTAATTAAAATTACTATAGCTAACAACATTAAAAAGGTAAAAGAAAATATTGATGCAAGTTTAAAAAAGGTAGGACGGGTGGATGAGGTTCAAATCATAGCTGTAACCAAAACCTTATCAATTCCAGTTATACAGGAAGCCATGGAAGAGGGAATGATACATATTGGGGAGAACAAGGTTCAAGAATTAATAGAAAAAATGGATATTTTAAAAGAAAAACCCAAATACCATATGATTGGACACTTGCAAACTAACAAAGTAAAGTATATTGTAGATAGAATTCATTTAATTCATTCTTTAGACAGGGATTCTCTTGCTAAAGAATTAAATAAAAGGGCAAGGGGTATTGATAGGATTCTTGATTGTTTAATACAAGTTAATATATCTGAAGAAGAAAGCAAATTTGGTATAAGCAAGGAAGAAGTACTTCCCTTTATTGAAAATTTACTTTCCTATGAGCATATAAAAATCAAGGGTTTTATGACCATGGCTCCTTTTAGCCAAGATGAGAAAGTGATAAGAGATACTTTTAGCGGCTTATATGAGTTAAATGAAAAGGTTAAATCTATGAACTACAAAGAATTAGACCTTGGTATCCTTTCAATGGGGATGACAAATGATTATGAGATTGCAATTGAAGAAGGCTCGAATATGGTAAGAATAGGAACAGGAATATTTGGTAAAAGAAATTATTAATAGGAGGTTAGTTATGGGAGATTTATTTAATAAGTTTAAATATTTCATAGGTATAGATGATTATGAAGAGGAGTATACAGTAGAGGAAGAAGATTCCTTTGACAAAATAGAACCGCCAATTAGCAGCAAGAAGGTGGGGGGGAAAGTAGTTAATTTGCACACCAACACCAATATGAAAATTGCAGTTCATGAGCCCCTAAGCTATGAGGAAGCACCTGCCATAATTGATGATTTAAAGGTTAAAAAAGCTGTTGTTGTTAACTTTGAGCAGTTAGATACAACAGTAAAAAGACAAATATTTGATTTTATTAATGGAGGCCTATATGCTGTTGAAGGGAAAATACAAAAGGTCACCAGGGATATATTTATATTGGCACCAATAAATATTGAAATTGACGGTTTAAAAGATGAATTAAAAAATAGGGGTATATTCCCTTGGTAAGGAGACATATATGTATACATTAATTAGATCCATTGGGATATTAGTTGACTTTATAGAGATCTTAATAATAGTTAGAATCTTTATTAATATATTTAGAGTCCCTATGGATAATTTATTTGGGAAAATACTATTTGAATTAACAGAACCCATATTATCACCTGCTAGGACCTTGCTTGATAAATTAGGACTAGGTAGAGGCTTTATAGATTTTTCACCTTGGGTTGCAATTATATTGCTTAGAATTTTTTATTCACTTATCATAAGAACTTTAGGTTGATAAATGAAAGATATAGATATTAACTTAGATTTTATAGAAGATGTAAATTCTAAACTAAAAATGAAAAAAATCATTGATAAGATTAGAATTATCTTAAAGAGTCATACCCTAGAAGTAACAGATTTTTTAGACCCCTATGAATTAAAGATTGGAATATCAATTATAAGACAAGTTCAAGGTATAAGTTACTTACCTTACGGGGGTGGTAAGGATAGCGAAAGAAATATACTTTATATATTTCCCGACTATATGGATTTTATAGATTTAGATGATGAAATTGCCTATTTACAAATAGACAGAATAGAGGGTTTAAGCCACAGGGATTACCTTGGATCAATTCTTGCCCTAGGAGTTAAAAGGGATAAGCTAGGAGACATTTTATTATATAAAAAATCAGTAATTTTTATAGTGAAAAGAGAAATTAAAAATTTTATTATAATGAATTTAAGCCAAATAGCTAGTAATTCTATATGTATAAGTGAGGTAAGAGAAAAACCTTGCGAAAATCCTATAGAAAGCTTTGAAGAATTTCAAATATTTACATCCTCCTTAAGACTTGATAATATTTTAAGTAGTATTTACAAATTATCTAGGGCGGAGATTTTAAAGAAAATAAAATCAAATGATGTAAAGGTAAATTGGGAACCAATTAAAAAACCAACAAGAACCTTAAATGAAGGTGATGTAATTTCTTTAAAGGGTTTTGGAAGATCAAAGATACAAGCATATAAGGGACAAAGTAGGAAGGACAAAAATATTTTGATAGTAAGAAAACTTAAGTGATGGAGTGATGTTATGATTACGCCTTTAGATATACAAAACAAGAACTTTAGAAAAACTCTTATGGGTTTTAGTCAAAATGAAGTTAATTCATTCTTACAAGAAATGATAGAAGATTATGAAGAAATGTATAAAGAAAACATTGCCTACAAGGATAAGATTTTAAGTTTATCTGAACAAATAAATCAATATAAGACTCTCGAGGAAACCCTTAAAACTACCCTTCTCTTAGCCCAAAAATCTGCTGATGAAGTTACCTTAAATGCAAGAAATAAGGCTGAATTAATCATAGAAGGCGCTGAAGATAGGGGTCAAAAAATTGTAGAAAAAAACAAAGAAGAAGTAAAGTATATAAGGGATGAATATGAATTTTTAAAGAAAGAATTGTTTATATTTAAGACAAGATTTTCTTCCTTTTTGCAATCTCAGTTAAGTAATCTAGATGAGTTTTATACAGAGATTGAAAAAAACCAAGTTACAGAAGATGCAAATAATAAGGAATAAGTTACATAAGGTATAGGGGCTTAAAGAATAATTATTACTACTTACTTTTTTTAAACAATTAGAAATTATTTTATCATTATAAACTAGGAGCAAAAGCTCCTTTTGTTATTTTAAAGGCTAGGAGGAAGAATTTTGAGTTTTATAATAGGGATTCTAATAATTGCTGCAGACCAATTAAGTAAGTACTTGGCTGTAGCATACTTAATGGATAAAAGGCCCATTGTCTTAATTAATAATTTAATCGAACTACATTTTGTTAGAAATTATGGGGCTGCTTTTGGCATTATGCAAAATCAAAGGTGGTTATTTATAGTAATCACTGTCCTTGTCCTAATAGGAATTATTGTTTTTATAATTAAAAACAATAATAAATTAAATATATTTA
>CAZSLV010000033.1:0-19864 GCA_964607545.1 uncultured Gudongella sp.
AGATTAGATAAACAAAAAGATGATGCAAGGGATGTTAGTAGGTCTATTGAATCTTCTATAGGTTCTCTTGACTTATTGATAACTACAGGTGGGGTAAGTGTTGGAGATAAGGATATATTTCATGAAGTGGTTGAAATATTAAATGCTAGGCAATTATTTTGGAGGGTTAAGTTAAAGCCTGGAACACCTCTTATGTATTCTATTTACAAGGATAAACCCATCTTAAGCTTATCGGGGAATCCCTTTGCAGCCTTAGCTACCTTTGAATTATTTGTAAGGCCCCTCATAGGCAAGCTTTCAAATGACCCCAAGCTTAAAACTAAAAGGCTTAAGGCTAAGCTTTTAAACGACTTTGACAAGGTGAGTAAAAATAGAAGATTTATCAGGGCCATATACGAAGATGGAAGTGTTAATTTACCAAGAGGAGGCCATGCATCAGGTATGCTTTTAAGCATGGTAGATTGCAATGCCTTAATTGATATAGAAGCAGGTAATCAGGGTATAAAAAGTGGAGACTTGGTAGAAGTTATATTATTATAAAGGATGTGGACCCTATGAGAAATTCAAAACAAAAGGTAATAGCCATAAGTGGGGTAAAAAATTCAGGTAAAACCACCTTAATAGAAAAGCTTATACCCCTTCTTAAGGGAAAAGATTTAAAAATTGCAACCATCAAGCACGATGGTCATGACTTCCAACCTGATGTAGAAGGCACTGATTCTTATCGGCATGCAAGGGCGGGGGCCTATGGGACAGGAATCTTTTCTAATAATAGGTGGATGGTTATAAAGGAAGAAAAAGATATTGATGTTAAAAGTTTAATTCAGGAATTTCCAGAAGCGGATTTAATAATACTTGAAGGCTTTAAATTTTCAGACTACCCCAAGGTTGAAATAGTAAGAGGAGGAAATTCAAAGACTCCAGTTTCAAAAGAAGAAACTGTCCTTTGTTATGTAAGTGATTTGAGTAAATTCAACAAGGACATTCCACAATTTAACTTAAATGAAGTAAAAGACCTTGCAGATTTTTTATATGAGTATGTAATTAAGTGATAAGGAAAAAGGGAGTTTAAATATGGATGGATCAAACAGGGCTAATATAAAAATTGGGTCAAGAGTTAGGATTGTTCAAAAACAAGACCAAAATAGTGGAAATTTAACTGAAGGGATAGTAAAAGACATCCTTACTAAGTCAGCCTACCACCCCCATGGTATTAAGGTAAGGTTAGAAGATATGAAGGTAGGAAGGGTAAAGGAAGTCCTACCTTAATTTTAAGTATTATATAAAGCTTAAGTAACTTATGATATGATAGGTTAAGGACTAATAAGGAGGATGTATAAATGAAGATTAAAGATTTTGGAGTAGAGATATGGATGGGTCTTTATGAAAATGATTGTGAATTTAATTTAGCTGAAACTTGTGTTGAGTCTTTAACTGTAAATCAAGTATTAGATTATGCTGATTCAAAAGAAAATGCAATTTCTGATATACTTAATACTAAGCTTACATATGGGGCCATCGAAGGGACAGAAAGATTGAGAAAAGGGATTTCTAAACTTTATACAAAACAAGGAATTGAAAATATTTCAATTACCCATGGGGCTAGTGGGGCAAATGCCTTGTCACTTATGACAATTGTAAACTCTGGTGATAGGGTAGTAACTATGGTTCCAACTTATCAGCAACTTTATTCCATACCAGAATCGATAGGAGCTAAGATGGACCTACTCGAATTAAAGGCAGAAGATGGTTTTTTGCCTAACCTAGATGATTTAAGAAGCTTAGTAGATAAGGATACAAAATTAATTTGCATTAACAATCCAAATAACCCTACAGGGGCCCTGATGGATGAAAAAATGCTTAAAGAAATAGTAGAGATTGCTAAAGAAGTGGGAGCCTACATACTATGTGATGAAGCTTACAGGGGGCTAACCCATGAAGGGGATAACTTTACTGTTTCTATTGCAGATTTATATGAGAAGGGAATTTCTACTGGGTCTATGTCAAAGACATTTTCAATGGCAGGGGTAAGAATTGGTTGGGTTGCAGGAAACAAAGAATTTATTGAGAAGTTGAGTAGACAAAGAGACTACCAAATTATAAGTTGTGGCATTATAGATGATAGACTAGCAGCTATAGCAATAGAAAACACAGCTAGTATAATTGAAAGAAACCTTAATATTGTAAAAGAAAACCTAGATTTTTTAGATAAATGGGTACAAAATGAACCCCTAATATCCTATGTAAAGCCAAAAGGTGGAACTACAGCCTTTTTAAAATACCATATAGATATGAAATCTGAGGACCTATGCTTGAAATTGCTAGAAGAAAAAAGTGTCATGCTTGTTCCTGGGTCAGCCCTAGATATGGAAGGGTACTTAAGAATTGGATATGCAAACACCCCATCTATAATAAGAGAGGGTTTGGAGAAGTTTTCAGAATTCCTAGCTAAATACAAGTAGTAGAAAAGACTTAGGCTTTAATGGCTTAGGTCTTTTATTTATTTTGTAGGTACAATAAGGGCTTATTTATGCTAAGATAAAGTAGATAAGAAAAATAGGAGGGACTTAATTTGAAGCTTATGGACCGGATAAATGAATATAGAAAAATATATGTAGTAGTGCAAGTTAGAAATATAAAGATGCCTGTCTTTCAAAAATCTGATATAAAAAGACAAAGAGTGGTTTTTAGCGGGAAGGTTCAAAGAGTAGGTTTTAGATTAGAAGTATATGAGCTAGCCAAGCGTTTAGACTTAACTGGATGGGTAAAAAATAGACGTGATAAGAGCGTAGAGGCCCATATACAAGGGGAAGGCGATAAAATTGATTTTCTTATTAAATTTATGAAGTCTTTAAAAAGGGCAAAGGTAAATAAATTAGAAATAGAAGATATAATAATAGAAGAAAATGAAAAAGAATTTACTTTAATTACAGGGGGAGATGAATAATTATGTCCTTGACTATGAAGTTATTAAATGAAAAATATGGAGTTTGTAGGTTGGATACTCTAGAGAATCTTCCAGAGTGGGCTTTTAAGTCAGATTTTTATTCTATCACAAAGACAAGGGATGAATTATCAATTGTTTGCTTAGAAGAAAATATTCCAAGTCATATAAATTGTGAAAAAAACTGGAGAATATTAAAAGTTGAAGGACCCTTAGATTTTTCCCTGATAGGAATTCTTTCCTCAATTTCAAGCATCCTGGCAAAGGAAAAGGTAAGTATATTTGTTATATCTACATTTGATACTGACTATATTCTTATTAAGGAAAAAGACTTAAGCCAAGCTATAAGGTCCCTAGAAGGAGAAGATTACACTATACTTATCTAGTAAGATAAAAAATTTTAAAACAGTTTATAAAAGAGGTGGTATTTCTGGAAATATTAAAAGCACTTAGAGAATACTTTGGTTATGATGACTATAAGGATGGACAAGAGAAAATAATTAAGGGGGTCTTAGAAGGTAAAGATGTACTTGGTATAATGCCTACAGGGGGTGGTAAGTCTATTTGCTACCAGCTCCCTGGTGTTTTAATGCCTGGAATAACTATTGTTATATCTCCCCTTATCTCTTTAATGAAAGATCAAGTAGATGGCCTAGACCAGGCAGGTCTCCCATCGACATTTTTAAACTCTACATTAGATGAAAGTGACTTTAATAATAGGTTGCTTGAAATAAGGGAAAATAAGTATAAAATAGTTTATGTAGCTCCAGAGCGTTTAAACTTATTTTCATTTGTTAATTTAGCAAAAACCCTGGAGATTTCAATGGTTGCTGTAGATGAAGCCCACTGCATAAGTCAATGGGGACATGATTTTAGGCCATCATACAAGGAGATACCAAAGTTTATAGCCTCCCTTAAAAACAGGCCAGTTGTATCAGCCTATACTGCTACTGCTACAAAGTTGGTTATAGATGAGATAAAGGAATTGCTAGAATTAAGAAATCCAATTGTATCTATAATAGGGTTTGATAGGCCAAATTTATTTTATAGGGTAATCAAAACTAGTGATAAATTTTCTTATGTAGAAGACTATATAAAAACAAACTCAAATCTAGGTACTGGAATTATATATTGTGCAACTAGAAAGACAGTAGAAAGTTTGACCTTAAAACTACAAAAGGCAGGGTTTTCTGCTGTGGCTTACCATGCAGGAATAAGTTCAGAAGAAAGAGAAAGAAATCAGGATGACTTTATATATAATAGGGTTCAAATTATTGTAGCAACAAATGCCTTTGGTATGGGGATAGATAAGCCAGATGTTAGATTTGTAATCCACTATAATATGCCTCAAAACATGGAAAGTTACTACCAAGAAGCTGGACGTGCAGGAAGGGATGGTGAAGCTAGTGACTGTATATTAATGTACTCCCCATCTGATATTGTAAAACAAAAGTTACTTATACAAACTAACAGGATGTCAGATAAAAGAGAAACACTACAATATGAAAACCTCCAATACTTAATTGATTACTGCCATACTAACAATTGCTTAAGGCGGTCTATTTTAGAGTATTTTGGTGAAAAAGTCCCCTATGATAGGTGTGAGAATTGCGGTAATTGCCTAGATGAGTCTGAAATGATTGATATTACAATAGAAGCTCAAAAGATTCTTTCTTGTATTTATAGGGTAGATCAAAGGTATGGCCTTGTAATGATTATAGATGTTCTTAGGGGGTCTAGAAATAAGAGGTTATTGGAATTTAACTTAGATAAAGTTACAACATATGGCCTTATGAAAGAACATAGCGTGGATGCTTTAAGGGAAATAATAATGACACTTGTTTCAAAAGGTTATATTAATATAACAACGGATAAATACCCAGTCCTTAAACTAACTCCTGCCTCTTCGAATGTGTTAAGAGGGGATGAGAAAGTATTCCACAAGAAACACCTAGTAGAGATTAAGGATACTAGAAAAAACGAATCTAGGAAAAAAAGCTATGAAAACTATGATGAGGACTTATTTTCTAAGTTAAAAGAACTTAGGTATAACCTATCCTTAGACAGGTCTATCCCTCCCTATATGATATTTCACGATAAAAGTTTAAAAGAAATGGCTTTTTACTTTCCCCAAAATAAAGAGGTTTTTTTAAAGATATCTGGGGTTGGGGAAAAAAAGTTTGATAATTATGGGGAAGAGTTTTTAAATGTCATAAGAAACTACACTGAGTCTAGGGGGATAAGTCAAAAACCTCTTACACTTAAAGAAGCTCCTAAAAAGTCTAAGCCAAGAGAAGATTTACTGGAAAGGTATATGGAAACATATAAGACCTACCTAGAGGGTTTATCCTTAAAGGAAATAGGGGATAGAAGGGGCTTTACAGTTTCAACAATAATCCAACACCTATCTAAGGTAGAAGAAAGTGGTAAAGCAATTGATTGGGAGAGGTTTAGAGATAAAGAAAAGGAAAAAGAAATTATAGAAGTTATAAAAGATATAGGACCTAATAGTTTAAAGCTAATTAAAGAAGCCCTCCCAGAAGAATACACCTATGATGATATAAAACTTGTAATAGTAAGTAATAAATTTTAAAGCCCAGGATTACCCTGGGCTTTTTTAAAATTTTTCTAATATACTCTCCTACCATAGCTAAATTTACCACTATAATAAGCTGAGTTTAAATCTGATATTACTACTCCTCCACTGCCAACTGAACTGGCATGAATAAATTGTCCATTGCCCATATAGATACCTGCATGGGATGGTCCAGCCTTGTAGGTATTGCTAAAGATGATCAAGTCTCCAACCTGCAATTCACTTTTAGAAAGTTTAGTTCCAGTTGTAGCTTGGCCAGTTGTAGCCCTAGGTATGCTTATTCCATGCTGCTTATATACAAACTGAGTAAAACCTGAACAATCAAATCCCCTTGGAGATGCGCTACCATATGAATATGGGACTCCTAGGTACTTTTTAGCAGTTGTAATTAAATCTGCAGATTTTGACCTATTCACATTGCTCCTTGTAGGTGCAAGTTTAACTTCTTTTCTACCACCTAAAACTTCATTTAGGGTACTAATGGTATTAGACCCTGCTATTCCATCTATATAAAGCCCATAACTTTCTTGAAATAAACTCACTGCTTCCATAGTTTGGGTTCCATAATAATCTGTAGTTTCATCTATGCGCAAGTAGCCTAGCTTCTTTAAAGCATCTTGTAAGTCTTTAACATCAGGTCCACTTACATCTAAATTTAAATCTCTTGTATAAGATAAGATAAGCGACTTATTATCCCTTGCTTCAGCCTCTATAAGGTTAGAAAGCTGACTAAGCTTGTACTTATTTAAGGCTTCATATGTAGAAGAACCAAAGATTCCATCTTCAGCTAAACCTTGTTCTCTTTGAAAATTCTTTACAGCATTTAGAGTAATATCGCCATAATATGTAGTAATCTCGTTATTATCAAAGTAACCAATACTTTTTAATTCTTCCTGTAATACTTGAATATCTTCATGGTCCATACCAATTTTTAATACACTATCCCCAAGGGCTGCATCAACTGGAAGTCCAGTTAAAGTTAAAATTCCAGCAATTGTAAAAGTTGATATAGTATTTTTTAATGTCTTCATATCCATTTATCTTACTACCTCCTTTTAAACTTGTCTTTAGAATACCATAGAAAAGAAGAAAAATAAAGCAAAATGTAATCTTTTTGTAACTATTTTTTTATTTTGGGTATATAAAACAAAAATGTTATAATAAGTTATAAAATAATAGAAATACTGGAGAAAACTTATGAATATTCCGATTTAAAATTAACCTTTTAGTATACAAGGCCTTTTACCAAGGTCTTTTTGTCATGTATATTAGGAGGTGTTTTAATTGGAATTGTCAATTAAAGATAAGAAGTTAAACATAAATTTAATGTATTTAATAGTATTTTTACAAGGTTTTGTGTTTTATGGCCCAGTTTCAACCCTATATAGGCTAGAACGGGGCATTTCAATGTATCAAATCTTTTATATTGAATCTATATTTTGGATTTTAATGATTTTTTTAGAAATACCCTGGGGTTTTTTTGCAGATAGGTTTGGGTATAAGAAAACTCTTTTAATATCAAATCTCTTATTTTTTATTTCTAAGATTGTCTTTTTCAAGGCTTATTCTTTAGAGATGTTTATTTTAGAAAGAGTTATATTAGCCTTTGCAATATCAGGACTTTCAGGTTGTGATGTAGCTTTTTTGTATAACTCATCACAAGGGGATAACTCGCAAAGGGTTTTTGGAAACTATGCAGCCCTAGCTACTTTGGGCTATCTCTTAGGAGCCTTGATATCTACTAAGATGGTAGCAATTTCACTAGAAAGCACAGCTTTTTATACAATATTCCCATATTTACTAAGTGTCCTGGCAAGCCTATTTCTTAAGGACACTAGTAGGATTATAAGAGAAAAAATCATGATAAAAAATAGCTTTCAAAGGATTTTAGATAACAAGGCCCTTATCTTGTTAGTAGTTGCTATAGCCCTTATAAAGGAAAGTGCCTATGCAGCTAGTGTCTTTTTAAATCAACTACAGTATATAAGAAGTGGGATTAGTTTAGAAATGTTTGGTTTAATTGCAGTTTTAGTTCAAGTACTTAGTCTTAGCTCAGCTAAATCCTATGTCCTAACTGATAGATTAGGAAAGAATAAGTCTATAGGCTTTCTCTTATTAGGTGTCCTAGTAGGATGTGGAGGATTAATTTTTACAATAGATAAAATCCTTAGTGTTATTCTTATAATGCTAATAGCATTAAGCATGAGTTTAATAGAGCCTATCTATGTAGAAATACAAAATAGGGCTATAATTACAAAAGACCGGGCTACCTTATTGTCAATTTATGCAATGATTGGGAATATAATTGCAGCTCTTATTAATCCTGTGATTGGGAGGGCAGCAGATTTTTCTGTCCAAGCAGGTTTTATGGTTTGTGTGGTAATATCTGGACTAGCACTTTTATTTTTTTCTTTATATAAAAAAATCCAACAAATATAAAGTATTTGGGTATAAGTAAGAAGAGGTGTAATGTATGAAAAATAAAAATAAAAAGATACAAGATAGGTATAATAGAGTGGCGAAAGTTTATGACCTCCTAGAGAAACCCATGGATTCAATGAACATGGGAGAGTGGAGAGAAAAGCTACTTGAAAAAATAGAGGGAGTAAAGGTGCTTGAAGTAGGAGTGGGTACTGGCAAAAACCTTGTATATTATCCTGACAACTTAGATGTTACAGGAATAGATTTTAGTAAAAAAATGCTTGAAAAGGCAAGGGAGAAGATTAGTAATAAGGAAAATATAAAATTAATAGAAATGGATGCCCAAAATATGAATTTTGATGATAATACTTTTGACACAGTTATAACATCATGTGTATTTTGTTCAGTACCAGATCCAGTTGAAGGACTAAAAGAAATCCGAAGGGTTTGTAAGGATAATGGAAAAATTTTAATGCTTGAACATGTGAGAAGCAGTAACAAGGTAGTGGGTAAATTTATGGATCTTATCAACTTTATACCCTTAAGCATTTGGGGAACTAATATTAATAGGAAGACTATAGAAAACTTAAAAAAAGCTGGATTTAAAAAAGAAGATATTAAGTCCCAAGACTTGTGGAAGGATATAGTAAAATTTATAGAAATTGTAAATAAGAAATAAAAAAAAACGATAGATATTGTTTGTAAAAAAAGTATAGGTGATTTTATATGGCTAGTAAAAACAAAAAAGATATCCTAGCACAACAAAGGACAGACCTAGCAGTTCAAAGGACAATACTAGCAAATTCTAGAACTTTTACCGCTTGGCTAAGGACAGGTCTTTCCCTAGTCCTAGCAGGACTTGCTATTGCTAAATTCGTAGGTGAGAATCAAATATTTGAAGAATATGCTCTCCTTATAGGTATTATTTTTGTTTTGATGGGTATAGCAATTTATGTGTTAGGTCTTTTAAGTTACAAAAAAAGTTTTGATGAACTAAAACAAACAGATAAAAAAACTACAATTTCTTACAATATTTTAATATTTATAACAGGTGGTATGATTCTAACAGGTCTTCTTATAATCGGACTTTTGTTATTTTATTAGGCCTTACATAAATTGGGTATAAAAATACAAAACCCAAAATTATATAAGGAGAGAATTATTATGAAGTGGAAAGGACGCACTAGGAGCTCTAATGTTTCAGATAGAAGAGGAATGGGTGGAGGAGGAAAAACTGCCATTGGAGGCGGACTTGGTTTAATTATAATTATTATATTTACACTACTTGGTGGAAATCCAATGGATATAATTAACGATGTAGGAATAAGTCAAGGACAAGAGACACCCTATGTAGCTACAGCAGAGGAAGAGGAATTAGTTGAATTTGTTTCGGTAGTTTTATATGATACAGAGGTTATTTGGGAAGAAATCTTAGCAAAAGAAGGGATGGACTACAGAGAACCTCAACTAGTTATATTTTCTGGCAGTGTCAAATCTGCCTGTGGTATAGCAGGGTCAGCCATGGGGCCATTTTACTGTTCGGCCGATGAAAGTGTATATATAGACTTAAGCTTTTATAAGGAGTTGCAAAACAGGTTTAAAGCCCCTGGAGATTTTGCCATGGCCTATGTCATTGCCCACGAAGTAGGCCACCATATTCAAAACTTATTTGGAATAACTGACCAAGTACATGACTTAAGAGGAAAGGTTAGTGAAGAAGAATATAATCAATATTCAGTAAGGTTGGAACTACAAGCAGACTACTTGGCTGGAGTATTTGCAAAACATGCCCAAGAAATGAGATTGTTAGAAGAGGGGGATTTAGAAGAAGCTTTAAATGCAGCTAATGCAATTGGAGATGATACCCTACAAAAACAAAGTCAAGGCTATGTAGTACCAGATAGCTTTACCCACGGAACCTCAGAACAAAGAAAAAGGTGGTTTTACAAGGGATATGAAAGTGGCAACCTAGACAATTGGGACACCTTTAACACAAATGATTTATAAAAAGTTTAATAATAAAGCCTTTTGTGAAACTAATAAGGAAAGGTTCAAATATTTAGATTTGAATACTTGTAATAAAAAAGCCAGTAGCCTTAGGTTAAGCTAAAGCTACTGGTTTTAATTTACTCTAATTCGATATAAGAATCTTCTATAATAGGGTCTTTTAAACTTGCTGCGTATAATAAAAAGGGTGCTATAAAGGCTAGAACGATAGAAAGTATTAAGTATAGCATTGCTGAATTTGGTACAAACATTAAATATATCTTATAAAGTGCCGCAAAACTAATGACTGAAAAAGCTATGATAAGTAAAAAGCCTATTATTGGGATTCCTGATATTAAGCCAGAAAGAGCACTACCTGCAAGTAGAATTAAACCTAGATTTTCAATCTGATAGCCAAATAAGTCAAGTCTATCACCAGCAACCCTTCCTATAAGATAGGCATTTGCAAGAGGTATAAATGCTAGCCAAGAATTTTCTACTCTTAACTTATCTGCCATCCTCTTAAGCCCTATTGCACCAACAATGTAAGCAATAAATCCATAAAGTATGACAAAGCCAAAAAATGCTGCAAAAAAACCAAATAATCCACTCGAATAAAGATCCATATTATCCCCCCATTTATTATATTGTTCACTAATATTGACTTTACCCATTATTATTAATTGTATAACATAAGTATTGAATTTAGTAGCTTTTATTGATAGAATTTAATAGAGTTCTTTCAAAGAAAGAGGTGGTTTTATGCGAAGAAAAGACAGGGAGATGGATAAAGAATTTGCCATAAATCTTATAGATGGGTCTGACTATGGTGTAGTGTCTCTTGTTGATAAGGACAATTTACCCTATGCAATTCCCCTATCCTTAGTTAGGGAAGGAAATTTTATATATTTTCATTCTGCACTATCAGGTGAAAAAGTTGACTTACTTGACCTAGAAAGAAGGGTAAGCATAGTATTTGTAGGACAAGTTAAGGTGCCAGACTTATACTCTAGGGAGGAATTAATAAACTTATCTAAGGATGAAAAAAATGCTAACCTACTTGTTAGCACTGTATTTACTACTGAATTTGAATCTGCAATAGTTATGGGTAGGGTCAGCAAAATTAAAGATGAAAGTGATAAAATACGTATATTAAAGTTGATTTGCCAAAAATATACACCTGATAAGATGCTTTTATTTGACATAGGAGCCCAATCAGGTGTAGATAAAGTAAATATATATAGGATAGAAATCGAAGAAATAACTGGCAAGAGGAAAAAGTTTGATTCCTTGGGAAAAGAAATGAAGTGGATGAGAAAGGAGTAGGTTTATATGTTAAAGGATTTAGTAGCTAAAAACAGGTCTTATAGGAGGTTTTACCAAGAAGAAAAAATAAGTAAGGGTGAGCTTTTAGAGTTAGTTGATTTAGCAAGGTTAACATCAACCGGGGCCAACCTACAGAACTTAAAGTATGTTTTAGTAAATGAAGAGGAAAAAAATGCAAAGGTATTTAAGGAACTTAAATGGGCAGGTTACTTAAAAGATTGGGATGGTCCAGAAGAAGGGGAGAAACCATCTGCTTATATTTTAATGCTAGTTGATACAGAAATTGGTTCAAATGTATTTTGGCACCATGGCCTAGCAGCTCAAAGTATTCTACTTGGAGCAACAGAAAAGGGTTATGGGGGTTGTATGTTTGCAGCTTTTGACAATAAAAATATAAAGGATGACCTAGGAATTTCAGATAGGTATAATATATTAATGGTTATAGCCTTGGGCAAACCAAAAGAAAAAGTAGTGATGGACGAACTTTTAGAAGGCGGAGATATAAAGTATTGGAGAGATGAAAACAAGGTCCACCATGTACCAAAGAGAAGACTTGAGGACATTGTCCTAGACCTGTAATAGGAGCTGATTTAAATGAAAAAATTAATAGTACCTGATAAACTTAAAAAGGGTGATAAAGTAGCCCTTGTAAGTTTATCTTGGGGAGGAGCAGGGGATGAGGATTTATTGTGGAGGTATCAGGTTGGTAAAAAGAGACTTGAAGATATCTTTGGCTTAGTACCCCTTGAAATGGACCATACCCTTAAAGGGTCGCAATTTATATATGAAAATCCACAAAAAAGAGCAGAAGACCTTATGAAGGCATTTAAAGACCCTGATATAAAAGGCATTTTTGCCAATATTGGGGGAGATGATAGTATTAGGATGCTCCCCTATATTGACTTTGATGTAATTAGGAAAAACCCAAAGATCTTCTTGGGCTATTCTGACTCTACCATAACTCATTTAATACTCTTTAAGGCAGGTGTAAGGTCTTATTATGGACCTAGTATATTGGCGGAGTTTGCTGAAAATGTAAAGATATTTGACTATACAAGAGAATATGTAGAAAAAACCCTATTTACAAATGAAGATATAGGGGATATTCCCCAAGCAAAGCTTTGGAGTGGGGAAAGAATTGAATGGCTAGAAGAAAATAAGGATAAGACTAAGACAATGTATGAAAATACGGGTTATGAGGTCTTGCAAGGCAAGGGGATAGTCGAGGGCCCCCTATTTGGAGGCTGCATAGATGTCTTAGAGATGGCAAAAGGGACTGATCTTTGGCCAGAAGTTGATCAATTTGATGGGACTATCTTATTTTTAGAAAGCTCAGAAGAAATAGCACCCCCATCAAATATTGTTTATTGGTTAAGAAATTACGGTATACAAGGAATTCTCCATAGGCTAAGAGGGATAATATTTGCTAAGCCCTATCAAGAAAAGTACTTTAATGAATATAAGGATTCTATAAAAAAGGTTTTAAAGGAATTTCAATTAGAAGACTTACCTGTAATGTATAATATGAGCTTTGGCCATAACCAGCCTATGCATATAATTCCCTATGGGGCTAGTGGTCTACTTGATTTGGATAATAAAAAATTTGCTATTAAAAACCATTAGGAGAACTTCCTAGTGGTTTTGTCTAAAAAGGAGGTGGTCTTCTTGCTAATAAAGTCTGAAGAAGTAGAAAGACTAGTAGGTCAAATGGATTCGGGTTTAATTTACATTGATAGTGATTATAAGATACAAATGTTTAATGAAAAGGCTAAGGAAATTGTAGGGTTAAAACTAAATAACATAGGCAGCCACTCAGCTGGCAAGATAGACCAGGGGGATATAGTTATAATTGCTAATAACCACCTAGGTGGTGATGATGGAGATTTAACCTGCCAAGACCTAGAAAGAATAAATATTAAAGATAAAAATATTAAACAAGGGGATATACTCTTAGCTATTTCAGTTTATGGAAATACAAATATTGAACCAGTATATAAGTATATACGGGGCAACCAACTAAAGGATATCTTTTCTTTAGAAAAAAATTACCTAGGTAACCAGATAAGGGCCTCTATTGACAGGGAAAATAAAAAAATGGAGATTGAGGTTAATTCTAAGGTCTTCACCCTCCAATACTTTCAAACAATTGGCCATATAGTTATTATTGATGGTTCAAATGGAGATATAAAATTTTTCCAAGAAAAGGGCTATAGTATAAGAAAAGAAGAAATAGGGACTCTCTTAAGGGGAAGTTCTTTTTTAGGAAAAGATAATAAGTCTCCCTCTCCTGATGTAAGAGGATCTGATTTTATGGAAATGTTTGAGGATTCAGAGATTACAAAGAACCTCGCATCTTATTTTAACAAGGAGTCAGATATACTTTCTAATGGTCTTTATTATCTTAATAAAAGGTTAGTTTATTGTTCTTTTTATGTCCACCCAGAAAACGCACAAATAAAAGGGGTCTACCTTCTTATACGGGATGGGTCAGAATTAGAAGACTACCTAATTGATAGAAATACTATACTAGAGCAAGTTGAAAAAAAGCTAAGGTATGGAGAAATCCTCCACAAGGAGGTGCCACCAGATACCTTTAATTTATTTGCTGGAAATACCCCAGAGACTACAGAAGTAAAATACCTAGCCTATAAGGCATCTAAAACAAAATTCAATGTAATCTTAACTGGTGAAAATGGAACGGGGAAATCACTTTTAGCAAGGGAAATTCACAACAACTCTAATCGTTCACATAAGCCCTATGTGGAAGTAAACTGTAATGCTATTGCAAGGTCCCTCTTTGAAAGCGAGCTATTTGGATATGTTGGAGGAGCTTTTACTGGAGCTAATCCAGCTGGCAAGATGGGTTATTTTGAAGCTGCAAATGGAGGAACTATTTTTTTAGATGAAATAGGAGACCTCCCCCTTGAGATCCAAGTTAAGTTGTTATATGTATTCCAAAATAAGACCATATACAGGGTAGGCTCTGCAAACCCAATTGATATTGACGTTAGGATGATTGTTGCAACAAATTTAGACTTAGAAAAGGAAATTGAAGAAGGTAGGTTTAGGCAGGACTTATTTTATAGGATAAATGTTTTTCCAATCGATATACCTCCATTAAGGGAGAGAAAAGGTGACCTCTATGTCCTAATAAACAAATTGCTCCAAAAGTTTTGCACTAAGTATGAGGTTGAGTTAAAGCAATTTTCAGGCGAAGCCCTTAATAAAATACTAAAATACGACTGGCCAGGCAATGTAAGGGAGCTTGAAAACATACTTGAAAGGGCAATCACCCTATGTTCAACTAATATAATATATCCAGAGCATTTAAAGATAAAAGAAGCCAACAAGGCTTATACTTTTAAGGACTTACTTGCTCATGAAGAAAAAAGAATCTTAAAAACAGCCTTATCAAGAAATAATAACGATAGGTCTAAGACAATTAAGGAATTAGATATTTCAAGAAGTGCATTTTATGAAAAATTAAATAAGTATAAGATTAAATAAAGAATACCATTTTTATATGTAGCATATAAAAATGGTATTCTTTATTTACGGACTGATATTCCAAGAATTAATACACTAAAGCAAAAAAATAAGGTTATAAAAATTAAATTAAAAATAAAGTAGCTAAATTTCAATATCTTAGAAGGGTAAAACTATTTTAAACACTTGGCATGATATATGCAAAGTATAATAGTAAGATTACAAAAAAAGGGGGAATAATATTGAAAGTAGGAGACAAGGAAGAAATTTTATATTTTGATGGGTGCAATACTCTAGATTTAGCTAAAAAATATGGTACTCCACTATATGTTTATTCTGAAAGTGATATCTTATCTAAAATAAACGAATTAAAGACAAACTTTACATTAAAATATAAAAACACTAGGATAGCTTATGCAGCAAAAGCTTTTTCTGCAAAAGCTATCTTCAAGTTAATGGAAAGGGAAGGTTTAAGTATTGATGTAGTATCAGGAGGAGAACTATACACAGCAATAGCAGTAGGCTTTCCGGCAGAGAGAATAGAGTTTAATGGAAACAACAAGCTTGTAGAAGAATTAAGGATGGCCATAGACTATGGAGTGGGCAGGATAATAATAGATGGCTTGCAGGAATTAAAGTTAATAGAAGGAATTTGTAGGGATAAGAAAAAAAGAGTAAATGTCCTATACAGGATTACACCAGGGGTTAAAAGCGACACTCATGATTATATTGTAACTGGTAAGAAAGATTCAAAATTTGGGATACCCCTTGATGAAGATATTTTTTATCCAGCCATAAAAGAAGCTATAGATTCTGAATGGGTAAATTTCTACGGTTTACATTTTCATGTGGGGTCTCAGCTTTTTGATAATGCTTCCCACCTTAAGGCCTTTGAGACCATGTTGTTTTATACAGACGAAATTAGGGCTAGGTTTGGATTTGAACTAAAAGAGTTAAATATAGGGGGAGGATTTGGGATCACATATACTGATGAAGAAAGAAAGCCATTTTCTTATTTTTTAGACCCAATAATGGAAATAATAGAAGAGCACTTTAAAGACTTGGGAATTGAAAGGCCCTCAATTGTAATTGAACCGGGTAGGTCCATGGTTGGAGAGGCGGGTATTACTCTTTATACAGTAGGCAGCATAAAGGATATTAAGGGTGTTAGGAAGTATGTTTCTATAGATGGAGGAATGACTGACAATATCAGGCCAGCCTTATACGGAGCTAAGTACCAGGGTGTACTTGCAAATAGGCTAAATAAAATGGCAGATGACCTAGTAACAATATCAGGCAAGTGCTGTGAGTCAGGAGATATTTTAATAAAAGATATTAAAATCCCAAAAGCTAAAGCAGGAGATATATTTGCAGTATTTTCAACAGGGGCCTATGGGTACTCCATGGCAAGTAACTACAATAAAAACCCCCTTCCTGCAGTTGTACTTGTAAAGGAAGGCAAGGATAGTTTAATAGTTAAAAGGCAAACTTACGAAGATATGATAAAAAATGAAATTCTAGCTTCGTGGATGGAGGAATAAAAATGCAATTTACTAAAATGCATGGGGCAGGAAATGACTTCATAATAATTAACAATATACTTGAAAAGATAAAAGAAGAAGATTTCCCTCATATAGCCTTAAGTTTATGTAAAAGGAGACTTTCGCTTGGAGCAGATGGAATTATGTTTGTAGATAAGTCTACCAAGGATGCAGATTTTAAAATGCATTTTTACAATGCAGATGGAAGTCAGGGTGAAATGTGTGGAAACGGGGCAAGGTGTATTTGCAGGTATGGGTATGAAAATGGATTAGCTGGCCTAGTCCAAAGAGTAGAAACTATCTCTGGAGTGGTTGAAGGAGAGAGGATAGATAAGAGAAATTATAAGGTTAGATTAAATAGGCCTAGCTTTTTTAAAGAAGATTATACCCTAGCCATAAATGGTAAAGGCTATGCTTGTTCATATGTAGAACTTGGAAATCCGGGTCTTCCCCATTTAGTAGTAGAACTAGCAGGTTTTAAAGAAATGCCAGAGGAGGACTTATTTAAGCTAGGTAAAGCCTTAAGACACCATAAGAACTTAGATAAGGGGGCCAATGTTAATTTCTTTTATATTGATACTGATAAAAACTTATATGCAAGAACTTTTGAGAGGGGAGTTGAAGATTTTACCTTAGCTTGTGGAACAGGAGCAGGGTCAATTGGATTTACTTTAATAAAGAAAGGAAGACACAAGGGGAAAGGAGTAAAGATAAACATGCCAGGGGGCCTTATCCTAGTAGAACTTGAAAAAAACAACCATACTTATGAAGATATCATCATAACAGGGCCCACCAACATAGTAGCACAAGGTATTATCCTAGATGAAGACTTAATTTAAAGTTTCACAATTAACAAAAAATGATAGGAGGTTTAAAAATGTCAAATAGCATAAACAAAAGCTCATTATGGAAGAACTACAGATTTCCACTACTTTTATTAACAGGTATTATAATAGGTTCAATTATTGGTATAATTTTTGGTGAAAAAGCAAAGGTTTTATCCCCACTTGGAGACTTATTTATAAACATGATGTTTACGGCAGTTGTACCCCTGGTATTCTTAAGTATATCCAGTGCAGTTGGTAATATGATGAATATGAAAAGACTTGGTAAAATACTTGGAAGCATGTTTTCTGTTTTTATAGTAACTGGAGCAATTGCTGCAATTATAATTATATTTGTAGTTAAGATATTCCCACCTGCTGAAGGTGTAAACATTGTAATGGAAGCAGCATCACTTGAAAAAATAAGCGTTGGAGATGCCTTGGTAAATGCTTTTACAGTAAGTGATTTTCCTTTGCTTTTATCTAGATCTCATATGTTAGCCTTAATTGTATTCTCTATATTATTTGGTTTCTGTGTTAGCGCTGTAGGGGGAGAAGACAATAAAATTGCCCAAGCACTTGAGATGCTAAACAAGGTAATGATGAAGATGATTAGCTTAATTATGTACTATGCCCCAATAGGTCTTGGAGCTTATTTTGCAGCCCTAGTTGCAGAATATGGGCCTCAACTACTGGGTGCTTACTTAAGATCAATGGCAGTTTATTACCCTTTATGTATAGTTTACTTCTTTGTAGCTTTTGCAGCTTATTCATATTGGGCAGCTGGTAAAGAAGGTACAAAGATATTCTTTAAAAACATAATTACACCAGCTGTAACATCCCTTGCAACTTGTAGCTCTATAGCTACATTGCCAGTAAACTTTACTGCAACTGAAAAAATGAATGTTCCAAAGGATATAAGAGACATAGTTCTTCCAATAGGTGCTACTATGCATATGGATGGAACAGCTCTTTCATCAATACTTAAAATATCCTTCTTATTTGGTATCTTTGGTATGGAATTTTCTGGGATAGGAACCTATATTACTGCAGTTTTAATATCAGTATTAGGCGGGGTTGTAATGTCTGGTGTTCCTGGAGGAGGTTTGATAGGTGAGATGCTAATAGTTACAATATATGGTTTTCCACCTGAAGCATTCCCAATTGTAGCTACCATAGGATTCCTAGTAGACCCACCAGCAACAATGATAAATGCATCTGGAGATGCAGTAGCATCTATGATGGTTACAAGACTAGTTGAAGGTAAAGATTGGCTTAGCAAAAAGATAAATGGTAAAGTAGTAACAGAAGTTTAAATTACTAATAAGAGTCTGTCTTTTGGCAGACTTTTATTAATAGAAAGGGAGATTTTAAAATGAAATATAATTTTGATGAAATTATTGATAGAAAGGGAACCCATGCTGCAAAATACGATGAAAGAAAAAAGAAGTTTAAAAGAGAAGACCTCATCCCACTTTGGATAGCAGATATGGATTTTAAAACAGCCCAACCTATAATAGATGCCATGGTAAAAAGGGCTCAACATGGAATATTTGGATATGTTTCAAAACCAGATTCCTATAAGGAGGCTGCAATTTCCTTTCAAAAAAGAAGGCATAATTGGGATATAAGTAAGGATGAAATGAGTTTTGCTGTTGGGATTGTACCCGCCCTAGCTGAACTAGTTAGAGAATTTACTAAGGAAGGGGATAGAGTTTTAATTCAAACTCCTGTATATCCAGAGTTTTACGAAGTGGTTGAAGCTTGGGAGGGTAGGATTGTGATTGAAAATAAATTAATCAATGACAATGGATATTATTTTATAGACTTTGAAGATTTAGAGGAAAAACTAAAGTCTTCTCCTAAGCTTATGATACTTTGTAATCCCCATAATCCAGTAGGTAGGGTTTGGAAGAAAGAAGAGTTAGAAAAGCTTGGAAATCTTTGCGTAAAATACCAAGTACCCCTGATATCAGATGAAATACATGGAGACTTAGAACTCTTTAACAATAAATACGTCCCTATGTGGTCCTTGTCAAAAGAAATTAAGGATAATACCATAGTAGCCTTTTCTGCAACAAAGACATTTAACTTAGCTGGCCTTCAAGCTTGCTTTATAGTTTTTCCAAAAGAAGAATGGAAAAATAGGTTTGATTCTTATTGGATAGGACTAGATATACACAGAAATAATTGTTTTAGTCTTGTTGCCATGGAGACAGCTTGGAATGAAGGAGATGACTGGCTTGACCAAGTAAGGGCCTATATTGAAGAAAACATGAAGTTTGCAAAAGAATATATAGATAAAAACATTAAGGGTATAAAAGTTCAACTACCAGAAGCAACCTACCTTATGTGGCTAGATTGCAAGGGTTTAGGATTAGAACCTAAAAAACTTGAAGACTTCATGGTAAATAAGGCTGGAGTTGCTTTAAATAATGGGAGCAATTTTTGCAGAGGCTTAGAAGGATTTATGAGAATGAATGTAGCTTGTCCAAGAAGTATCTTAGAAAAAGCCTTAGTCCAAATAAAAGATGCTGTAGACGGGTTATAAATTCATTAAATATAAATGTTTATAATTTACAATTATATGGGTAGATATAAGTTATTGCAAGGAGTCTAGAGGCGGGGGATTAAAATCCTCTGCCTTTTAACATTTTAAATAAAAAATAAATCCATTTATTTTGCAAAAACACTTGCTTTAAGGACGATTTTATTGTATAAATAAGTATAGGCAAACTTA
>CAZSLV010000034.1:0-19523 GCA_964607545.1 uncultured Gudongella sp.
ATCTCTTCTTAAATTATATAGCATAAGAGTAAATAATTCCAATAGAATATAAAAAAGACCCCTTAGGGTTGTGGCCTTTCTTATTCAACTTAAAACAGGCTTAATTGGTTTTTCCTGTATGATTCCATCTTTCTATCTTTTATTGCATCCCCCTCTTCTAAATTCCCTATTAAAAAGGGAGACTCTTTATCATGTAAGAGCATATTTTTCTTTGTTACTTTATCATTATAGTTTGCATAACAATACTTACACCCATACCCACAGGAATTATATGCACCAATATCTATGCTAGTTACACAAGCACAAGAATCTCTTTGATTCTTATCTTTAGGAATTATTAGCCTTTCGCCAATAATCTTAGATATTAGATCATCATCAATGCATTTAGCCTTTCTTATGCCAAGGTTAGAAAAGTCTATTTCTTCTGAGCATGCTTCTAGGGATATATTATGAGTTTTTCCAATAAGATATAAATCATAAGCAATAAGTTTTGCTTTTTCTTCTGATAGTATCTTGTAGGTAATATCCTTCATATTTACAATAGTTTTTTTGTAGGGGTATAAGAATCCAAAAATGCACTTTTCAGTATAACCCTCTAAAGAATTAGCCATCTCTTTAAAATTCTTCCTATGGTAGTTAAAGTCTATCTCCTCACTTATTATTATAGGGTCATATCTCCAAATCATCCTTTCCTTACCCACTATTTCTGATAAGTCCTTAAAAGCACTTATTATATCTTTTTTTAAGGGCAATTTAGACTCTATTAAAGTATCGTAGGGGTTTATGGTGACTTGAAAATAATAATTATAAGCCTTTAATAAATCTAACCTACCCAATATATTCTTGGGATTTTTAGTCCAAAATACAATGCAATCTATAATATCAGGGTTTATTAGAATCCTCCCTACCTGCTTATAGTTCATAGGATTTCTAACAAGGACATAACCTTCCTTTAACCTCTTAAAAAACCAATCTGAATAAAAACCTATTATATCCGTTCTCCTACTTACACTTAAAATCATAAAACCACCACTTTGTTTTTAAATTTTACCATATTAAAAAAGTACCCTATATTTTATATGAATACTCATCCTTATTAAGGTGGTTATTCTTACCCTTAAAGTATTTTTTGTTAATTTTTATAGGCGGGCAATTGAAAAGAATGTGTATTTATGGTACATTATAAGTGTTAGATAATTAACAAAAAAAATTACATATCACAGGAGGTTTTATTTTGAAAAGTTACAAAAAATTATCACTCTTATTAATTGTATTAATTATTGCATCCTTGTTTACTGGGTGTAATAAAGAAGAAAAAGAATTTATGGATGCATTTATTAAAAATCAAGAAATACTTAGTTTAGAAAGCACTAGTGATCTTGAATTTAAATTAAGTGCCAAGGGTCTTGATGAAGAAAGCCAACTAGTATTTGATGGGATTGTAGATCAAATTAACAATATGAAATTGTCAATTAGTCAAAAATCTCTAGCAAATGAAGATCAAACAATTGCAAAGGGTCAAATAGATGCAAAAATTCAGTTGCCTGATATAGCTTTTGATTCCTCTATCTGGGTAGATTTAGATATGAGTGGAGAAAAACCTGTATTATTAGAAGTATTTAAGCTACCTCAAATGTTAATGAGCTTTATACCTGGTGGTGGAGAAAAGGAATATATCGTCTTAGATTTTCAAACTATGACTGAGTCACTTGCTGAAATGGAAGAAGGTAGTGAAAATGTAGCTAACATTGATGAGACTATGGCTATAGCTTTAAAGTATCAAGAAAAATTTATGGATGCTTTTGTAAATTACATTAAAAAATACGATTCTAACCTATCTCTTGTAACAAAATTAGAGGATAAAACTATAGATGGCGAAAAAATAAAGTATTATCAAGTAAGCTTTGATGATGAATCCTTTAAAGCCTTCCTAAAATATACTAGTATATCAATATTACAAGATGAGGAAATCCTACCCCTGTTAAAGGATTATATGACAGACTTAATGGCTGTATCGGGAGAAGATATGCCAGAAGATTTTTCTATAAGTGAAGATGTTGGTAAAATGGTTGATAAAGTTAAGGATTTCTTTGAAAAGCTTGATGCCTTAACTATCTTAGGAAAAGATGGAATAAAAATAACTTATGGAATAAATAAAGATGGGTATTTTGTTAGTGAAAAAGGAAATATGAATTTCTTAATAGACACAGGTGAGTTTATGGATCTTGTTCTTGAATCCATGAAAGAAGAAGATGAGAATATGGATGAAGCCTTGCTAAATGATGGAGAGGAAATTAAATCATTAAGACCAATTTTCGACCTATCTATTTCATACGATACAAAAATTAAGAACATAAACAAGGACTTAGACATAACAATGCCTCTTACTACAAAAGAAAACTCTATAGATTACATGGACTTAATTAAAGATATGATGACTCAAGCACAAAGCGATTTAAAATTAATGGTTTTTGTTGATGATGAATTTGTAGAATTTAATAATGAACCAGTCCTTGTAGATGGAAGCTACTTAGTTTCCTCAAGGGATATCTCTAGTGCCTTTGATGCAAATATTAGCTGGAATGAAAAGACCAAAGAAATAACAATAGAAAAAGATAATGATAAACTAGTCTTTAATTCAAAATATAAGCAACTAGTAAAAAATGATAAGACCTATCCAATTAAAACACCTGTAGCCATTTTTGATGGAGTATCATATATTCCTCTAAGGGCAGTCGCTGAAAACCTTGGTTATACAGTTGATTGGGATGGGGATATAAAGATGGTAACAATATATAAATAATACAAGCTAGTCAAACAAAGCTCCAAGGCATATGCCTTGGAGCTTTAACTGTTTAAGCTTATTTAGCTGATATTAATGTTCCTATCTTTAATCCGTTTGCTGGGGTTGCATTGTCACTTGTAACAGAACCCACAACTTCAATTGTCAATGAAGTTATTAGAGGTGAAGTCTTCATGGTAAATGCACTTTGACTAGCCTCTGCTTTTACAAAGATATCATTAGCAGGAAGGTAAGTTCCACTTGCATCCATATCAATATAAGTTTGAGTTCCATCATTTAATACTAATGGATCTAAGTCAAGGATAAATTTACCAAAATCTGATCCACTACCTGCTGTAAATGCAGGTGTTGTACTTAAAGCTTTTCCATTTATTTTTATACTAAAATCTGCTGGATTTGGAAGAGGTGTTGATATTCCTTCGCTAAATCCTACCACTAAAGTATTGTCATTTTTTAATACTGCTGAATCCATAAGTGGTTTTGTATTGTCAACTACTCCTACTGTTGTAGCAAATGCATCTATAGTCTGGCCAGAGATTCTCTTTACATTATTTATTGTAAACAATGCAGCTGTATCTGTTGTAACTATCGATTCCCCTGGTAGAGTTAATGTTGCCTTGTCTTTTGCAGCATTTAAAGTAATTGTAGTTCCTAAAGGAAGGTTACCTCCATTTAAACTGTAATTAGTTGGGTCTGTTGCTGAACCTGATATATTTCCACCTCTTACTGGGTCACCAAAGTCTACTACAAATATATTAGTACCTCCAGATGTTACATCCCCTGCTACTAGTGAAAATGTCCCTGTTGATGGTGCTTCTCCAAAGTCAATTGTAACTGTTTTAGCCATTAAGTTATTTGGATTATCAGCTTGGTCTGTTGCTATACCACTTGCAAAGGTAATAGTATATTCACCAAATAGTTTCGCTGGTGTTGCAAATGGCATAATAATCTTCTTAGCCCCTGCTGGGATTGCATTTTGAGATAAGCCACCTAACCATGTTGTAGAGTTTAATAAAACTCCATCTGGGTCAGTTACTGTCACAAAAGTGTTTAATAGGGCAGGGTTTTTCATAGGGCTAGCATCTAAACTAGAGTCTATTGAAAGAACTAGGGCTACTACCTTACCACTTGGGTCTGTCATAGGTCCAACTGCCTCTATCTTTGGTGCTGTGGTATCTTTAACTAGACTTACGGTCTTTGTTGTTGCCACTACAGCATTTCCTACTGAATCAACTATTCCTGCAGGAATTACTAAGCTTAAATTTCTGGTAGCTGGTCCAAATGGTCCAACAACTTCTATTTCGTATTTACTTGCAAATCCACCCATAGGGTCTATAGGATTGGCAACTAAACTTGCCATTGGTAAAAGACTTTCATCTTTAACAATTGTATTTGCAACAAGGGCTCCTGTAGCACTTGCTACGCTTACTGGCTTATCAAAGCTAGCTATAATAACATTGTCTTTATCAGGTGATTGTGAAAGAGATACCTTTGGTACTACTGTATCTACTACAATGCTAAATGACTTATTAATTACATTTGCCATATTATTTTGCTCATCAGTTAACCCTACTATTTGAACTGTGTGATTACCTGATGCACTTAGTGATAGGCCTGTAAAATTGGCTTTTTGATCTCCTGAAACAAAGCCCATAGGACTAGCTACTACATTATCTATTTTTACGCTTCCTAAATTTTGTATTGGTTCACTAAATTCTAAGGTTAAATTTGTTGCTATACTTGAATTTGTCTTACTTACAACTGCAAGTAACTCTGGTTTTGTAGTATCCTTGTAAGTGAAAGATTCAGTATACCTGTCTGTAAAAATTGTTGGATTTTCTTGTGTTTGTATTGGTTCAACTACAAGGGCTGCGTTATTTACATCAATTGGACCTGTAGCTGTAAATACTAAAGTTTTCCCATCACTTGATAGGTCAGGAATACCTACAAAACTTACGCCACTTATAGAAAGTTTATAAGGTAGGATACTTGTTGCATCCGCTAGGTCTAATTCTGTGTTAAACTTAATTTCTACTTTTGTAGCACTTAGGGCCTTAGCAGAAATTACCTTGTTTCCAACTACTAGGTTGTTTAATACTCCTTGGATTGCTGATGGTGGCCAGTGTTGGTCCACTCCATTTGCTAAAGACTCTAGGGTTGATTTTAAGTTTTCTAAATTACCTGCATTAACCCCTGTGATTCCAGCACTTGCAAATGTTCCTGCATTTATTGAACCCCAATTACCTGATGCTGCTGCCTTATTAATCAATCTAAGGTCATTGAATAAATATTTATTTGACCCCATTAATTTAATGTCTAGGGCATTAAAGGTTAATTGAGCAACCAAGCCTCTTGATGCTAATGTTCCTAGGCTTCCATTTACATCTTGCAATAATCCTTCTCTGTTAGCTATCATTAAATACCCACTAGGGTATCCACCATTGGCCATGGCCTCTGTTTCAAAGCCTAAAGCCCTAACAACTAAAGTTACTGCTTGTTCGTAAGTTATATTAGCGTTAGGAGCAAAGGTATTAATTCCGTTATATACCCCCATACCTTTTATTAAGTCAGCTTGTACTGATACGTTAATATAGCCAGATGCCCACATATTTGCTGGGACATCCCCGAAAATTGTAGGTCCCATACTTGTACTTGCTGCTTGTTCAAGTCCCTTGATCCTGGCTACAACTGCAGCATATTCTGCTCTGGTAATATTGTTTGAAGGTTTAAAGCTTCCATCAGGGTAGCCTTTTAAAACCTCTAAACCCTCAAGTCTTACTACTGCTTCTTCATAAGAAGTTCCCACTACATCAAAGGGAACCGCAAATACAGTACTAAAACTTCCAATTATCATGATAAGGGTTAGAAATACTGATAAGGTCTTTTTGTTGATATTCATGTTAATTCCTCCTTTATATTTACAGTTATCTATTTGTCTGTATGCTAACATTTTACCCACTCATATTAAAGTGAAACAGTTTAGAGCTTTTGTCATACAGATGTAATGTGTAAAAAAGGAGGTCTGACCCCTAGGTTTTCTTTTTCATCCCATTTAAAAAGTAAATTATCCAAGTAAAGGAGCTAATAAAAATAAGTCTTTGCCATAAACCTGCATACTCATTTAAGTAAATCATTAAAAGAGACAATATAATTCCCAAGATGGCAACTGATACTGCCAAAACCCTTCTTTTCTTTGTCCTTTCAATAAAAGCACTAGAGATTGCAAACATTGTAAAGGTAAAGCCTGTTAAGGAGGATGCTATAGAATGGTAATAATCTTCCCTTTGACTATAGGGTCCATCATAAATAGGCATATGGCTAAATACCCCTGCCCCTATAAGGGATAGGCCAAATAGTATTAATAAAACCCTATGCATTAAAAAGCCTTTTAGATAAATACCCCCTTCTATTATAGAAGAAAGTCCTAGAAGGATAAACGAAATATTCATAATGAAAGAGTTCTTTGTGTTTTGTCCTCCTAGTTCACTTGTGGTATGTTTAAGTATTGAATAACCCTCCTCTGAAAAAAATGGTAGTACAAACATTACTACAAATAAAAGTAAAAATGACCACTTAATATACTCATGCTTTTTCAATGACAAACCTCCCTATTCTCTCAAAATATCCATAATTTTATCTTAGCTTATTAATTTCTAGATTGCACTATTTTTTTATAAGCAATGATTTTGGGTATATACCTAATATGAATTTTAATAAAAAAAGAGGTGGATAAGTTGAAAAAAGAATTAACTATTATACAAATGAACGATACCCATGGGTATTTAGAAGAACATTATGAACACTTTTATAAGGGGGATGAACTTGAATTTATAAGGGCTGGAGGCTATGCAAGAATTGGAGGGTATTTAAACAAAGTTAGACATGAAAATGAAAATGTCTTGTTTTTAGATGGAGGGGATACCTTTCATGGAACCTTTCCTGTGGTTACTACAAGGGGGCAAATATTACCTGATTTATTAAATAAGCTTAAGCTTGATGGCATGACCGCACATTGGGAATTTGCTTATGGTCCAAAAGACTTTTTGGGCCTTTTAGATAAAATCAATTGCCCTATGCTGGCAATAAATTGCTATGACAAAGAAAGTGATGAACTTGTCTTTAAACCCTATATTGTTAAGGAATTTGATGGACTAAGGGTTGGGATTATTGGAATTGCAGCAACCATAATTGATAAAACTATGCCAGAACACTTTAGTGAGGGCTTGTACTTTACCCTAGGGAATAAGGAACTGCCAACTTATATAGATGAACTTAAAAACCAAAAGGGAGTTGATTTAATAGTAGTCTTATCTCATTTGGGATACCCTCAAGAAGTCAAATTAGCAAAAGAAGTTTCTGGTATTGATGTGCTTTTAAGTGCCCACACCCACAATAGGATTTATGAACCTAGCAAGGTAAATGGAGCTATTATAATTCAATCAGGTTGCCATGGGTCATTTTTAGGTCACTTAGATTTAAGTCTTGAAGATGGAAAAATTAAGACTTATAAGCATAAGTTAGTTGTTCTAGATAAGTCCATTCCAGAAGATCCTGATATGAAGGAAGCTGTTAAGGAAAAAATGAAACCCTATAAAAAAAGACTAAGCCAAATTGTTGGAAGGACAAATACTGATTTAACCAGGTCAGAAGTCCTTGAATCTACAATGGATAATTTCCTCCTCCAAAGCTTACTTGATTATACTGGGGCCCAAGTAGCATTTTCCAATGGATGGAGATACGGGGCCCCAATTCCTAAGGGGGAGATAAGTGAAAATGATTTATGGAATATAATCCCAGTTAACCCTCCGGTGTCAAAGGTTATGATATCTGGAAAAGAAATATGGGAAATGATGGAAGAAAATCTGGAAAAAACATTTGCTAGAGACCCCTATGACCAAATGGGAGGGTATGTAAAGAGGTGTTTAGGTATAAACCTGTACTTTAAGATAGAAAACGCCTATGGTCATCGCATACAAAATTTATTTGTTAATGGAGAAGAGGTTAACTTAGAAAAAGATTATATGGCAGTATTTGTTACAAGCCAAGGGGTCCCAAAGAAATATGGTCATACAAGAGAAAAGCTTGATATAAGGGCTATTGATGTTTTAAAAGAATATTTAAAAAAATATGAAACGATAGAAGCACCACTAAGACGAACAATTGTTGCCATATAAAAAAACATTAGGGAAAAATCTCCCTAATGTTTTTTTAATCCAATAAGTTTTTTCTGTAACTAGTGTAAAGTTCCCTTAATAGGTCCATTTTTAAATAAATACTTTTTTGTAATTCTGATACAAGGTCGTAATTTTCTCTTTTAATTGCTTCTTTAATTTGGGTAAATAAAGATGTCTTATTTAAACTATCCTTCATTAACTCAACCCTTAAGTCTCTTATTTTAAGCCAAGTAGATATGTCTAAGTCTGAAGAGTTCGATGGGTCATGTCTTTGCTTATACCTAATAATTTCATTCATCAAGTCTGGTATTATCCTGTGTTCAATTTCTGTAACCCATTTATTTAAGGTAGCTGCTTTAAAGCTTTCTATTATAGCTTGACTAAATACCTCTCCCCTTCTTAAAACCTCTAATTTATCCTTGTAAATATCTAGGGCCCTTATATTTTCAAAAACTGTAGATGGGACTTTGCCAAAATACTTCTCTCTTTCTTCATCTGTATAATCATCAAATACATTATTCTCACTCCTATAGGCACGGCCCTTTTCTAAATAAAGACCTTCATCTTGGGCATCCTTTGAAAGTTCTTTTAACAAGCTATCGGAACTTCTATTGTTTTCTATAACATGGTTTATCCCATCTGCCATAGCCATAAGCATAGAGCTCATGCAAAGAAAAGTATTTGTGTGTGGATTTGGAGATCTCAACTCAAATCTACTTGCTAGGGGGTTATTTTCATCCCTTATTAAACCTATTAATATGGTCCTATTTCTAGATGGCATCTCTACTGATTTTCCAAGAGAAGTCACTATACATATGGGGGCTTCAAAGCCTTTTTTTAGCCTTTTAAAGGCCTCATTTGATGAGGTTATAAAGGGATTTAATACTTCATAGTTTTTTAAAACCCCCATCATAGCTCCATATCCTATAGGGCTCATAAAGTGCTTTTCAATTGGGTGAAATAGGTTTACTCTCTTACCAGATTTAAGCTTTACACTTACCCCCATATGGGTATGTTCCCCACTTCCAGCTACTCCAGGAATTGGTTTAGCTAGGAAGGTAACATCCATCCCATTTGCCCTAAAGACCTCTTTAATAATATTTTTAATAAACTTTTCATTATCTCCAGTTTGTATAGGGCTTGAATACTTCCAATCAATCTCAAGTTGTTCCATTATCCCTGAAAATGACCCATCATGCTGGAGCCTTGCCTTAACTCCTCCAACCTCCTTATGTCCCATTTCAGGTTCCATCCCGTAAAGTTCCATCATATAGAGGGTTTTTTCTAGGGCAGTCCTTACTGGCCCCTTGGTCTTAGCCCAGTATTGTTCGTTAAGTTCTTGGGAGGTTGAAAGTTCTTCTAATTCTCTTTCATCATTTGGGGTCCTAACCCAAAATTCAAGTTCAGTAGCTGCTGTTACATTAATACTTTCAATTTCACTTGGGTGAAAGCCATATTCCTTACACACATCTTCTCTATCTAAAAGATGTTTTTTTAAATTATCTTCAAAATAATTTACTGAATCTATTAAAATATGTCTTGAATCTACGGGTTTTCCTTCATGGTATAAAAAACAGGGTATCCTTAAGGTCCCTACTGGCAAGTTCCATTCTTCATCGATGTTTTCGTAGTTATAATCTACAAACCAGTTAACCTCAATATCTGATTTCATATCAATCTTAGCATTATCCAAAGAAGCAATTTTAGGTAAATAAACTGAAGAACCATCTGTTTGAACAGCTATACCATTTAAAAACAAGTCTATATCTTCTTTGAAAACCCTGATGGGAATCTTTTCTTCAGTTTCATGGCCTATCAAGTCTAATCCTCCCAAGGAAACAAACCTAATGTGGGGATTTCTTTCTAGTATTTCTAACAGGTCTTTTTTATTATGTTCATTTTTTTTAATTACATACAAAAGATTAGGCAACATCATATCATCTCCGATTGTTTTTATAAAAAATATTAATACTATTTTTTAAGGCTTAATAAAAGGCCTTTTTATACTTTATTATTTTATTCCTATAAAGTGATGTTGTCAATATTTTGATTTAATATAAGTTTACTAGTCGTTTGCCTTTAGGGAGTCTACCATCTTTATGTTTCTAAGCTTTTTAATCATAAATAAGTCTACCACCACAGAAAATATTAGGGTGATTACACCAGATAAGATATAGCTTAGGAGTGAAATATCCCTACCAAACATAAAGTTTGGATTTTCCACTGTTAAGACTATAAACTGGTGGAGGTATTTTCCTAATACCAGCCCAACTAGGGTCCCTACTACAGATAGGATTGTAATTTCCCTAAAAATATATGATGATACTTCTTCATTGTGAAAACCTAAAACCTTTAATGTAGCTAGTTCCCTTCTTCTTTCATTAATATTAATATTGGTTAAATTATATAGGACAATAAAGGCTAACATACCTGAAGATATTATTATTACCCCTACTATATAATTTATACTAGTAATCAAATTATCAAATAAGCCCCTTCTTTCGGAAATAAACTCTGCATTTAAGACTCCTTCTTTTCCATATAGTTTTTTAATTAGGTCGGACTTTTCACTTTCATTAAGGTCTCTTGTCTTTATATATATTGTCCTATTTTCTTCCTTAGTTTTAAATACATCCTCATACATACTCTTATTCATATATATAAAGTTATCTAAATAATTTTCTGTAATTTCACTTACCTTAAATTGACCCTTTTTTTCATCAAAATTTTCATATAGGATTGTGTCATTTTCTTTTATGTTTAAAACTTCCGCTACTTTTTCTGAAATTACTATACTTTCTTTCTTGGTTTCAATTAAACTAGCTTTTACCCTGTCTCTAAATACTACATAGGTAGATAGGTCACTTATATCTTCCACTGCAACTAGAGTTGTTTCGATTGACCTTCCATTGTGTTCTATAAAACCTCTATCAGTAAATACTTGTAGGGTTTCAATTATTTCCTGGTGAGGACTTGTTATTGTGTCTATGTCTTCTAAAGGAAAATCTTCTTCTAATACTATCTCTAAGTCATGCTTAAATAACTCTTCAAACTGAAGGGTTCCAATGTTTTTTATAGAATCCCTAAGGCCAAAACCAGCTACTAGTAGGGCTGTACAACCTGAAACCCCAATCACAGTCATATAAAAATGCTTTTTATACCTAAATATATTCCTAGCTGTAGATTTAAGATTAAAGCTAAAGAGGGACCAGAGGGGCTTAATTCTCTCTAATAAAATCCTCTTACCAACTTTTGGTGCCCTTGGTAGCATTAAAGTTGATGGTTTTTCTTTTAAGGCTGAGTTAGCAGAAAAATAAGTTGCTCCTAGGGTACTTATAACAGCCATCCCAGATGATAAAAGTGCTATCTTTATATTGTAATCTGCAACAAATTCTGGTAGGTGGTACATTACCCCATAGGCATTCCAAAGGACTACAGGTATAACCTTAAAACCAACTACTTGACCAGCTATGGAACCTAATATGGAAGCCATGCCACAATATAATAAATACTTAGAAATAATAATCCACTTTTTATATCCAAGGGCTTTCAAAACTCCTATTTGAGACCTTTCTTCCTCTACCATCCTAGTCATAGTAGTTAAGGCAACTAGGCCTGCTACCAGGTAGAAAAATATTGGGAATACCTTTGATATTGCTGCTACCTTATCTGCATTTAAATCAAAGCTTATATAGGACATATTGGCATCCCTATCTAGGACATACCACTTTGGATCATCTAAATCTCTTATTTCTTGCTCTGCTTTCTTTAGGTCAAGGTAGGCATCGTTTAATTCTTCTTCTACTTGTTCTTTGGCTTCTTTATACTTATCCTCTGCTTTTTCAATATCCCTTATTCCTTTTTCATATTCTTTTCGGCCCTTGACTAAGTCTTTTTCACCATCTTCGATTTTTTTAATTGCATTTTCAGTTTCTTTTTCTAGGGTTTTCTTACCTTCTAAAAGGTCTTTTTTACCACTTTCATACTCATCCCAACCCTTGTCAATTTCTAACAAGCCCTTCTTATACTCCTCTTTTCCTTCTTCAAGGTCTTCTTTAGCCCTTTCTAAGTCTTTAAAGCCCTCTTCTAACTCCTTTTTAGCCATATTTAATTTCAGTTCGTTACTTTCAAGTTCCTTTCTACCCTTTTCAATTTCTTTTCCTGCTTGATTTAATTCTTTTTCTGCCGTTTTTAATTTTTCAATTCCCTTATAATACTCCATCCAACCGTAGTCAAGTTCTAATCTTGCTTTTCTTAACTCTTCTTCACTATATATTATTTTTTCATAATTATTTATCAGCATTTCATAATTTTCTAGTGGAAGAAATGATTTTAGTATTTGTCTTCCCTCTTGTGTTGAGATAAGTTCCTCTTTTGTTAATCCTGTTATTTCTGCAATTGGAATAATCGAATCTAATAATAGGTCTTTCCCAGCTTTTAACTCAATAATTCCTTTATTATACTTTTTTTCTCCTTCTTGTAAACTTATTAGGGCTTTTGCTGATTCTCTTTTCCCTTTATTTAAATCTTCTTTTCCTTTTAAAAATTCCCTTTCTCCTTTTTTAAATTCCTCTTGACCCCTTTTAAATTCTTTTTCTGCTTCCTCTAGGTCTTTTTTCCCCTTTAGGGATTCTTTAAGTCCCTCATTGTATTTTATCTGACCTTCTTCTAATAAGGTACTTGAAGCTTTAAGTTCATCTTGGCCTTTTATTAAGCTTAACTTGGCTTCTTCCAGAATCTTTTCATTTTTTTCAATTTCCTTTAAGGCCTTTTTGTTTTCTTTCTCTAGGGTTTTTCTTGCATCTACTAATTCTTCTTCACCCTCTTTTATCTCTACTAATGCATCTTTTAAATCTTTTTTTCCCTTATTAATTTCACTTCTTGCATCTGCTAGTTGTTCTTCAGCTTCTTTTTTACCATCATAGTAGTCCTTGTAGCCATCATCTAATTCTTCATTAGCTGTCTTTAAAATTTCTTCTTTTCTTACAAGAGACCTTTCTTCCCCAAGGTCTTCTATTTCATCCCTAATTTCTTCTATGTAATCTACATACCTTGTTGAAAAACTGCTCATTTTTAAAGCCCTATCTGCAACTATATATAAGTCTGTGTACTCATCTAGGGCATAAGCGCTATAATCAACATAAATTATTGTTCCTAGTTTTCCACTTCCTACGTTAGAAGGTTCCCTCTCCTTAGAGAAGTGAAAACTATTACCTACAATACCAACAACTTCAAATTCTTTTTCCTTATACAAATCATCTATATCTTCATATTCCTTATTTTCTTTTGAAATTCTTAACCTAGTTCCAATTTTTACATCTTCAAGGTGGGTGCCCTTTCTTTCTACAACACATTCACGAGAATTCTTTGGCATCCTACCCTCATACAAATCAAGTTTGTTAATAGAATTTTGTGCATCATAATCTAATAGGGGAATTCCATAAATTTTACCTACTATAGTCCCCTTTCCATCTACTTGTAAGAGCTTATCTATAACATAGGCTGGCATAGTATCTTTTACATTACTTACCTCATCTATACTTTCTACATCTTCTTTGGTAAGTCCCAGGGTTGCTTTTATAAAGATATCTGCCATATTGTGTTTGTCGTAATACTCATCCACAGACATATGCATATCTGGAGTAGTAACTAGAAGACCCGATAAAAAGCCAACACCAAGTGCGACTATACCAAATATAGCCGCAAATCTTCCAAAACTACTTTTAAATTCCCTCCAGATTATCTTTAGGTATGACTTTTTCACTACCATTCAATCCTTTCAACGGGGATTGGTTTGTCATTTTTAATTATTTCTGAAACCTTGCCATTTTTGAGGTGGATTATTTTATCTGCCATTGGCGCTATTGCTGCATTATGAGTAATCAAAAGCACAGTTTTGCCTGCTATCCTACAAGAGTCTTGTAGGAGTTTTAGGATGTTTTTACCTGTTTCATAATCTAGGGCCCCTGTGGGCTCATCACAAAGAAGAATCTTAGGATTTTTTGCAAGGGCTCTTGCAATTGAAACTCTTTGCTGTTCACCCCCAGATAGTTGGGCTGGAAAATTGTCCATCCTATCTTTTAAACCAACTTGGTCTAAGACTTCTTTAGGATCAAGAGGGTTTTTGGATATTTGTGTAGCAAGTTCAACATTCTCAAGGGCAGTTAAGTTTTGAACTAGGTTGTAAAACTGAAATACAAAACCAACATCATACCTCCTGTAGTCAGTTAATTGCCTTTCATTTAACCTATGTACTTTTAAGTTATCTAATAAAACAAGACCCCCATCTCCTGAATCCATCCCACCAATAATATTTAATACAGTTGTTTTACCAGACCCACTTGGGCCGACTATAACGCAAAATTCTCCCTTGTCTACAGAAAAGCTTATACCATCAGCAGCTGCTATAGTGTGGCTTCCCATATGATAATATTTTTGAACATTTTCTAGGTAAACAAAGTCTTTCATATTTCTTCTCCATTTTTTTCTTGCTTTTTCTCCATAATTTTAACTGCCAAGTCGATAATTCTAATTAATTCCCTTGTGTCCTCTTGCCCAATTCCATTTATAAACTCTGTGAAGTTTTCTTCTACCTTGGCTTGTTTTCTTACTATATATTCCAAACCCTCTTTTGTTATTTTAACCTTTTGCCTTCTCCTATCAACTTCATCAAGCTCTGTAAGAAGTAGTTTTTTCTTTCTCAGGGCACTAATAGTTGCTGTAATTCTTGGCCTAGACATATGAAGCCTATCACTTAACTCAGATGGCCCAATTTCTTCATCTTTATTAAGGGCTAAAAACCTCAATAGGTATAATTCTCCTTGTAAAAATTCAGCTAGTTGCCCAAAGGCCTCCATATAATATATTTTTTCAAGACTATCTATTAACTCTAATTTTAAATCTTCCTTAGTCATAATTTACCCCCTTAATTAATACTATTAACTATTAACACTATTAATTATATCTTTGTTTTTAAAAATTTGCAAGTCTACATGCACAGACTTGTTAACATTAGACTCCCTTAATGGTATAATCAATATATCAAATTCGGAGGTGGGTATATTTGAAGCTTAACACTAAGAGAACCTTCTTTATTGGCCTTGCATTTTTATCAATTTCAGCCTTTTGGCAACTTTATGATAATATAATTCCTTTGATTCTTCAAAATACATTTAAAATTGGGGAAACATTGACCGGTACTATAATGGCCCTAGACAATGCCTTAGCACTTTTTTTGCTACCTTTTTTTGGTGCCCTCTCCGATAGGACCTCTACTAGGTTTGGGAAAAGGACCCCCTTTATAGTAGTTGGAACCCTAATAGCTGTTACATTTATGGTCCTTATCCCTTATGCAGACTCAAGGAAAAACTTTCCCTTGTTTTTTATAGCCTTGGGTATAGTTTTATTATCCATGAGCTTTTATAGGTCACCTGCAGTAGCCCTTATGCCAGACCTTACACCTAAGCCTCTTAGAAGTAGGGCCAATGCTATAATAAACCTTATGGGGGCAGTTGGGGCAATCTTTTCACTTTTTATGATGAGTATCCTAATTCCAAAAGAAGAAAATCCTAGTTATTTTTTTGTGTTTTTAACAATTGGCATTTTAATGATTTCAGCTGTTGTGGTCTTACTTTTAACTATTAATGAAAAAAAACTTTCAAAAGAAATGCAGGGCTTTAATGATAAGCAAGATTTAGATGAAAAATTAGCAAGTAATGGGGGTAATGATGAAATATCAGCAGATGTAAAGAGGAGCCTTTACTTTATTTTAGCTTCAATTTTTTTATGGTTTACAGCTTATAATGCCGTAACCACAGCTTTTTCAAGGTATGCTACTCGTGTTTGGGGCCTTGTAGGTGGGGGTTTTGCCAATGCACTTCTTGTTGCCACAGGTGCTGCGATTTTATCTTATATACCGATTGGGTTTATTTCTAGTAGGTTTGGTAGGAAGAAAACTATTATTATCGGTATAAGTTTAATGAGCTTATCCTACTTCTTTGGCTTTTTGTTCCTTGAGTACTCACCCCTTATAAATGTAGTTTTTGCCTTTACTGGTATTGGGTGGGCTGCAATCAGCGTTAACTCCTACCCTATGGTAGTAGAGATGGCATCTAGTAGTAACATTGGTAAATACACTGGCCTTTATTACACATTTTCAATGTCTGCCCAAATATTTACCCCCATACTATCAGGCTTTTTATTAGAAAATATTAGCTATAGGACCCTATTCCCATATTCAGTAATCTTTTCACTAGGGTCTTTAGTAACAATGCTCTTTGTAAAACATGGAGATTCAAAACCTATTGTAAAAGATGCATTAGACAATTTTGATATTGACGATTAGGAGAGATTTTATGTTTTATAGTGGTATTTTAGGTTTAATTTTCTTATACTTGTATACTATTTATCCAGGCAGAAAAAGAAAGGGCATTATGGACCCATTTTTAAATAGGCACTATGCCCATAGGGGCTTGTTTGATAATATGAAAAATCCTGAAAACACCTTGTCTGCATTTCAACTAGCCCTAGATAAGGGTTATGGAATAGAACTTGATGTAAGACTAACAAAGGATAATATTCCAGTGGTTGTTCATGACTTAAGTCTTTTAAGGGTTTGCAAGAAGGATTTAAATGTCTCTGATTTAACCTTTGATGAACTTGAAAATTTATATTTATTTGAAACAAATGATAAAATTCCAAGCTTAGAAGAAGTCCTATCCTCTATCAAGGGCCAAGTGCCTATTATTGTTGAGATTAAACTAGATAAGGGTAATGATACAAGTATTTGTGAAATAATCACCCCCTTGCTAGATGTATACCCAGGACCTTTTGTAATTGAATCTTTTAATCCTATGATACTACTTTGGTATAAAAAAAATAGACCCCATATTCCTAGGGGTCAATTGTCCTTTAACTTTTTTAAGGATAATAAGAAAATATCTCCTATCAATTTTTTAATGAAGCATTTGATGCTTAATTTTCTTACAAAAGCAGATTTTATAGCCTATGACCACCGCGATAGAAAAAATCTTTCTTTATGGATAAATAAGAAAGTCTTTAAAGTACCCCTAGTAGCCTATACAATAAAATCACAGGAGGATTATGAAAAAAACAAGGACTTCTTTGATATAATAATCTTCGATAGTTTTATACTTAAGTAGCCAGCATCTTTTAATTTATTTTTTTGCCCTTAATTGTCATTGAGCTTTCCTTTGAAATCAAGCCCTCTACTTGACCTTTTTTATCTATAAGTATCTTTACCCTAGTAGATGGGTGTTCTTTGGGATAAAAGTCTATATCTGAATAGGGTACCAATGCTAAGTACTTGGAATTTGACCCAATTGAATAAAGTTCTTTATCTATAAGTTTAAGTTCTATTCTTTCTCCATTATCTGTTTCATATATTCCTTCATATTTTTTAAGTATCTCAGAATCAAGCTTTACAGGCTCAAGCTTTTTAGGAATGATATAATCTTTTCCCATCATAATAAGTCCCAGGGTATTGGTAACTTCCGTGGTGTCTTGGAAAGAAATATTTGTAAGCAAGATAATTACTTTTTTCTCATCTGGAAATATTATAAAATTACTGCTGTATCCATTGGTTAGGTTTCCTCCATGGCCAACCCATTTTTGACCTCCAAGCTCACCTAAAAATAAACCATATCCAAATTCATCTTTTAACCCAGTGTTATTTCCCATCATCTTAGTAAGGCTAGCCCTAACTAACTAGGTCTTCTGAGTGTAATGACTTGTATAGCTTATACATGTCTTCTGCTGTTGAATAAATATGACCTGAGCCAAAAGTAACAGACATATTAATAGGATGAGCTTTCATAAGTTTACCACCTATCATAGAATAGCCAAGGGCAAGATTTTCAATTTCAACTTTCCCAGTGTCACACCCTGTATTTATCATCCCTGCTGGTTTGAAAATGTTCTCCATAACATACTCTTCATAAGTTTGCTTAGATACCTTTTCTATAATAAAAGCCAAAAGCTGATAGTTACAATTACTATAAGTCCATTCACTTCCTGGTTGGTATAACAAGTCTTTGTCTTTAAAACTATCAATAAGCTTGTCTTTAGACACATAAATGGAATTATAAACCAAAGGATCCCCACAAATATGCTTGCTATAAGACCTATAAGTGAAAAAACTAAGCTAATTTTCATATCTTTATTTTGTAGTATCTTTTTCATTTTAGTTACCTCCAAGGTTTGATTTAAAATCTACTTCGCCCGTTTAAAGAAAGTTTCTCTTATAAGCTGGATGTACCTTTTTTATTATTATATAAATATTCATAATGGCCAAAATACCAAATGAAATACTTACAGGTAAAGAAGAAATTCCTAAACCATTTGTAATACCGTTCATATCTCCCCCAATTTCTATACCAGCAAGTCCAACAATTCGAATAGAATCAAAATTATTGGTTAAGATAGCTTGAATAAAGTGAGTTCCTTCATGTATTACATAATATATTGTAATTGCGATAATAATACCCATCCATAACTTGAAGCTTTTCCTTAACTTATTATTCATTGTCTCCTCCATTACTACTATTTATCTTCTACTAAATGAATGGCTATTTTTAGTATTGTTTGAAAGTCTTAACAGTTGGAAATTTGTACAAATAACATGTATATTCATATTCTTTTTTAAAACCCAGTTTTTCTGCCATAAGTTTTGAACCTATATTATCTTCACTACAGTCCCAATGTGGTTTTATACCTCTTATCCTACATTCATTTAAGAACATCTTAGCCGCTTTATATCCATATCCTTTTCTTCTATTATTCTCTAGTGTTTCTATTCCAATTGTATGTATATTGTCCTTTACTAATCCAGAGTAACAAATACTAACTACCTTATTTTCCGATAGGTAAGAAAAACACATACCCTTATTGAAGAAATTATCCATGCTGCCCCAGAAGTTTTGTAGTTCATCCTTTACAAAATCGAGATTAGAGATTTTTAAGTTAAAGGTATCTCTATCAACCTTTATAATATTTTCTATGCTTCCTTCACTGATTGATATATCATTATCAAGTATACAAGCTGCTTATCTCTACCTAGATTTTTGTCTACAAATACCTCTTCAATAATTTTATTCCATTCTTCTGAGACTCCTGAGATTTCAATACAATTAATACCTAGTTTAATCAACCTAGAATAGACTTCTTTCTCAATGAAAGATAGGAGTTCATTTTTGAATTGAAGATTAGTATAGTCTTCTAATAAATAAAAACCTCCTATACCTTTACAAAATATTAATGCTGATTTTGGACTATCTAGATTATCAACAAATACCCCCCTGGATTGATCTTTAAAACTACTGAGGAAGGCTCTGGAAACTTATTATTCTTAATTAGATTGTTCATTTTATAATATTTATCTTTGCTTAGTTCCCTTATCATAATACTCTTATCAACTCCAAGTAAATTTTAAATAATTCTATCTATCAGATTATCTATAAAATAATCCCTTTGGTCTTCATCAAAAAAATCCAATCCTGCATCAGCTTTTATTGTGTTATTTCTTAAAA
>CAZSLV010000035.1:0-19287 GCA_964607545.1 uncultured Gudongella sp.
AATTTCCCTGGGAGCCCTTTTAGGTGGGGCAAGTGGTAATCTTATTGACAGGGTACATTTAACCTATGTAATAGACTTTATAAAGGTTGACTTAGGTTCCTTATATGACTTTCCTGTATTTAATATTGCCGATATATTTATAGTGGTTGGGACAAGTCTTCTTGTAATTTTAATACTCTTTGACATGCATGAATTAAAAGAGGAGATTTAGTCATGGAAGAAATAAGGATTTATGTTGATGAAGAAGACAACGAAAGGTTAGATTTCTATGTAGCAAGAGAAATTGATGAAGTTTCAAGGACCTATGTTAAAAGATTGATTAATCAAGGTAGGGTCCTTGTTAATAATAAGGAAAAAAAGTCCTCTTATCTTGTTAAAGAAGGGGACCTGATATTAGTTAATTTACCTGCTCCTAAAAAGCTAAACTTGATAGCTCAAAATTTACCTTTAGATATAGTATTTGAAGATGAACATTTAGCTGTTATAAACAAGGCCCAAGGGATGGTTGTCCATCCTGCTCCAGGTAATTATGATAACACCTTGGTAAATGCCCTCCTATACCACTTGGACTCCCTGTCCTCAATAAATGGGGTTATAAGGCCTGGGATAGTCCATAGGCTGGATAAAGATACTTCAGGCTTATTGGTGGTGGCTAAGAGTGACATAGCCCACAAGGGCTTAGCAGACCAGTTAAAAGGCCATTTGGTTAAAAGAGAGTACCAAGCCCTTGTTCATTTTAATGTAAGAGAAGAAGAAGGAACCATAGATAAACCCATAGGGCGGGACCCTAAAGACCGTAAGAAAATGGCCGTTATTTATAAAAACAGTAAAGAGGCAATTACTCACTATAGGGTTTTAAAACGATTTAATGAGTACACCTTAGTTTCAGTAAAATTAGAAACTGGTAGAACCCACCAAATAAGGGTACATTTTGCTAATATGAACCACCCCCTTCTTGGTGACCCCCTTTACTCTAAAATTAAAAATGACTTTAACCAGGATAAGCAAGTACTGCATTCTAAGTCCCTAACCTTTACCCACCCAATAAACAAGGTAGAAATGACTTTTGAATCTGACTTGCCAAATTACTTTAAAAGTATTTTAGATAAACTTGAAAAGGAGTTTGAAAATGGAAATTAAAGCAACCATAATGGATGAAAAAGCAATAGCTAGGGCAATCACTAGGATTTCTAATGAGATAATTGAGAGAAACAAGGGGGTAAAAGACCTAGTTTTAGTTGGGATTAAAACAAGAGGGGTCCCCTTTGCAAGTAGGATTGCTGATAAAATATATGAAATTGAAGATGAAAAAGTGCCTGTTTACAACCTAGATATTTCATTATATAGGGATGACTTAAAAGAAATAAAGGACCAACCTATAATAAACAGGGAGTTTGAAGGAGATATAAACAATAAAACAGTAGTCTTAATAGATGATGTAATTTATACAGGCAGAACAGTAAGAGCTGCCCTTGATGCCCTAATAGATAAGGGTAGGCCAAAGAAAGTACAACTTGCAGTCCTTATTGATAGGGGCCATAGGGAATTGCCAATTAGGCCAGATTATGTGGGTAAGAATGTCCCAACAGCTAGAACAGAGCTGGTTAATGTCAAGTTTATTGAAACAGACTTTAAAGATCAAGTAGTAATTAAAGCTAAGGTAGAAGATTAATTAATCTTCTACCTTAGTAATATCTATGGATTTTATTAATTGGGGATTAGCTATAAGGGTCTTTTGGTTTTCATAAATAACCATACCTGTTTTTGCATTTTTAGGCTTTCTAACATATTTCTTTTGAGTGTAGTCTACTTCAACCCCCAAAGAATTTCTACCACTACTATAATAAGCAGCCAAGATGGAAGCTTCTAGCATTGTTTTATCTGAAACTTCCTTACCCTCTGTCCTTACTATAACATGACTTCCAGGTATCCCCCTTGTGTGAAACCACAAGTCATCCTTTTTTGCCATTTTCATAGTAAGAAATTCATTTTGCTTGCTATTTTTCCCAACGTATATGTCTATATTCTCAGAAGATAAAAAATGCAAGGGTTTAGATTGTTTTTCCTTTTGTTTCTTTCTGGGCTTATTCTTAAGTGTTATGTAGCCATTAAGAACAAGATCTTCTTTTATCTCTTCAAGGTCTTCTACATTTGTTGAATTTTCTATACTCATAATAACATGTTCAAGATAGTCTATTTCTAATTGAGTTTCAGGAATTTGGCTTTCTAAAAGTTTATTTGCAGTCTTTAGCTTCCCATATTTCTTATAGTAGTGCTGGGCATTTTCAGCAGGTGAAATTTTGTTATCAAGGGGTATTAGTAATTCCTTTAAATCTTCATCATAATAATTTTCTAATAAGATTTCACTAGCACCTTTTTGAATTTTATATAGGTTAGATTGTAATAAATCAGCATATACCTTGTATTTCTCCCTGTCCCTACTTTCTAAAAGGTCTTCTTTTTGATTAGCTAATTTTTTTTGTGCCCTTTCTAACCTATTAAGAAGCATTTTTCTAAAATTTGCTGATTTTTGACTTACCCTATCGAAGGTATCTATTTTTGAGTACACAAGGTCAAGCAAAAGAGAAATGCTAGGAAGCTCAACAAAAGGAATATTACCATACTGTCTTAAAGGAAAGGAGTAGAAGGCAATAATTTCATCACTATTATCCTTTTTAATATACATAGGTTGGAAGTCATTATCAATAACCCTCTTCATTATCTTATGAAAGGAAGAATATAAGGTTAAAACAGAATCTTCATCTAAACTTATAATAGTCCTACTTGGTTCTATATCCGAAAGAAAACAAATTTCTCTACTTATTAAAGGACTTAAACCCATAAAATGAGTATAGAAAAACTTCAAGATTTTTTGGTTTAAATCAGCCCTTCCTATTTGGTATTTAAAGTCCTCAAAGGTAACTTCCCTTGGATCTTTTTTTTCATCTAGGGAAATATAAGAATACTTAAGGCCTGGTAAGACTTGTCTAACCCTAGATATACTAAGGGGGACTCTTTTAATAGAATCTAAAATTGTATTTGAATCTTTGTCCACTAAAATAATATTGCTATGTTTACCCATTATTTCAATTATTAATTCCCTCTTATTTTTATTTCCAAGTTCATCAAAGCCAGATAAGGTAAAAATTACTACCCTATCCATTTTATATTGTTCTATATTTAAAATAATTGAACTTGTTAAGTGCTTCCTTAAGAGCATGCAAAACATGGGTGGGGACATAGGGTTTTTCTTTGAATCATTTGTAATATACATCCTTGGATTATTGCTACTTGCTGATAAGAGGAGTTTCAAATTTTTACCCTTGTTATAAACTTGAATTAAGAGTTCGTCTTTTTCTTGTTGAAATATTTTATCTATACGGCCCCCTATTAATAGGGAGGATAACTCGTGAACTACACTTCTTGTGGTAATACCATCATAAGACATATAAAAGCCTCCTTAGAGATTATTATCAATATTAAGTATACCATAAAAAAATTAATCCTAATAATATAACTTAAATTGAAGAAATTATTAATAATTTGTAACAATGTCTATCAAAAGCTTTAAATTACCTATATAATAGTATATTAAAACTGGGAGTGATATAAATGACAAAAAGTATGACCGGGTATGGAAAAGGTGAAGCAGAAAATGACCTCTTTAGGTTAAAAGTTGAATTAAAGTCTGTAAATCACAGGTATTTAGATATAAATATAAAATTGCCTAGGTATTTAATTTACCTAGAAGAAAGAATAAAAAAATTAATAAAAGAAGACCTTAACAGGGGAAAGGTTGATGTATTTATAAACCTTGATTTCATTAATCAATCCTCAATAGAAGTAAAAGTGGATGTCCCTCTTGCAAATTCCTTTAAGATGGCCCTTGATAGTTTAATTTTAGACTTAGGGATAGAGGATAAGGTTAGGTTAAGTAATATACTACAAATTTCTGATATAATTAAAACTGAAAAAAAAGATTTAGATGAAGATTTAACATGGAATACCTTAGAAGAAGCTGTAAATGAGGCCCTAAAAGGCATAAGTCAAATGAGAGAATATGAGGGAACTCAATTAAAAGATGATATTTTGATTAAATTAAAAGATATTGAGCTTATAATAAGCGAAATAGAAGTTAGGTCCCCTTATGTGGTAGAAGAGTACAGGACTAAGCTTAATGAAAGAATTAAAACCCTTATGGAGGATAAGAATCCTATAGATTATGATAGGTTAGCACTTGAAGTAGCTATCATATCTGATAAGAGTAGCATAGATGAAGAACTCACAAGGTTAAAAAGCCACATAAGGCAGTTTAGGGAGATTTTAGATCAAGATACTCCAGTAGGGCGAAAATTAGACTTTTTAATCCAAGAGTTTAATAGGGAAATAAATACTATAGGGAGTAAGTCTAGTGATTCCATCTTAGTTAAATTAGTTGTAGACTTAAAGTCTGAAATTGAAAAAATTAGAGAGCAAATTCAAAATATTGAGTAGGGGGCGGTTAAGTGATAGTTTATTTCATAAATATAGGATTAGGCAATGTAGTAGCCTCTAATAGGGTTATTAGCGTAGTAAGTCCAGACTCTGCTCCAATAAAAAGAGTTATACAAGATTCTAAAGAACAAGCTAAATTAATCGATGCCACTTACGGGAGAAAAACCAGGGCAGTTATTATAATGGACAGTGGCCATGTAGTATTGTCATCATTGCAACCTGAAACAATTGCACACAGGTTGCATACAAAAGAGGAAGTGCATGAATAATACTGAAAGTTGGTGGAAAATAATGGCAAAAGGATTCTTAATGGTACTTTCAGGACCATCTGGGAGTGGAAAAGGAACTGTAAGCAAAGCTTTAATGGAGAGAAATGATGATATAGTTTTTTCTGTATCTGCAACAACAAGGCCTCCAAGGCCAAATGAGGTAGATGGAGAAAATTATTTTTTTTATACAAAAGAAAAATTTAATGAAATGATTGAAAAGGGCGAGTTCTTAGAACATGCATTTGTTCATACTAATTATTATGGAACTCCCAAGAAATTTGTCCTAGAGCAAATTGAAAAGGGAGAAATTGTACTTTTAGAAATAGATGTCCAAGGAGCCCTACAAATAAAGAAAAACCATAAGGAAGCTGTATTTATATTTCTCCTACCTCCAACTATGGATGAATTAAGAGATAGGATAGTTAAAAGGGGAACTGAATCAGATGAGGATATAAACACAAGATTTTCTAATGCTTTTAAGGAGCTCGACTTTGTAGGCGAATATGACTTCTTTGTAGTAAATGATAAGGTAGATTTAGCTGTTTCAGATATTGAGGCAATTATTCACTCAGAAAGACTAAGGGTCAAAAGACATAAGGATATTAAAGAACAAGTTACAAAAAAAGGAGGAAAATAAAATGACTGATAAAATAAATGAATTTGCACTTGAAGAAGAAAATAGATATACCCTTGTAATGGTTGCAGCAAAAAGGGCAAGACAAATAATTGATGGGTCAGAACCAAAAATAGACTCAAAATTTAACAAGCCTGTGACAATAGCACTAGATGAAATTACCCATGGGATGATTGAATATACTAAACCCCCTTTAGAAGTAAGTAATAAGTAGGTGATATAATGTTAAAAGGTAAAACAGTTTTATTAGGTATTAGCGGTGGAATAGCAGTTTACAAGTCTGCAGACCTTGTTAGTAGGTTAAGGAAAGAAGAAGTTAATGTTGAAATAATTATGACAGATGCTGCTAGGGAGTTCGTATCCCCCCTTACCTTTCAAACCATGTCACAAAACAAGGTCCACTTTGATATGTTTGGCTTAGAAGATGAAATGAATGTAGAACACATATCCCTAGCCCAAAAAGCTGATGTAATACTCATAGCCCCAGCAACGGCCAATACAATAGCTAAAATTGCCCACGGTATAGGAGATAATTTATTAACTACTACTGTATTAGCTTCTCAGGCAAAGATAATATTTGCACCTGCCATGAATTCAACCATGTATTTAAATGCAGCTACCTTTGAAAATATGGAGAAACTAAAATCCAGGGGCCATATATTTTTAAAAACAGGAGAAGGACGCTTGGCTTGTGGGGATATAGGTCCTGGAAAGATGTGTGAGCCAGTAGAAATACTAGAAGCCCTAGAAGATTATTTTACTCCAAAGGATTTAATAGGCAAAAAAGTTATAATTACTGCCGGTCCTACTATAGAACCCATAGATCCTGTTAGGTATATTACAAATCATTCAAGTGGAAAGATGGGGTATCATTTAGCAAGAGAATTTAAAAACAGGGGGTCTGAAGTTACTCTTATAAGCGGACCGAGCAATTTAAATCCACCTAGTGGTATTGACCTGATAAGAGTAAATACTACTTTAGAAATGTTCGATGCCGTAAAAGAAAACTTTGATACTTGTGATGTTTTAATCAAATCAGCTGCACCTTCTGATTACAGGATAGAAAATTATAGGAATGAGAAAATTAAGAAAACAGAAAGTGAAGATGAAAAGTTAGAAATGCAATTAGTTAAAAATATAGATATAGCAAAGTACTTTGGTAGTATTAAAAAGGATAAGATCATGGTTGGATTTGCTGCTGAAACCAACAATCTTATTGAATATGCTAAGAAAAAACTAAAGGAAAAGAACTTTGATTTTATAGTTGCAAATGATATTACTAAATCAGGAGCAGGCTTTAAAGAGGATACAAATATTGTAAGCATAATCCAAAAAGATGGGGAAATTGATGATATTCCACTTATAGAAAAAGAGTTATTATCAAAGATAATTGCAGATAAGGTGGTAAATTTGATTAAGATGGGCTAGAATATTCTAGCTTTTCTTTAAGTGATGCTAGGAGGTAATTACTTGAAATATGCAGAAATAATTATTGATCACAAGGCATCTAAAGTAGATAGACCCTTTACTTATCAAATACATTCTTATCAAGAAGATGATGTTGAAGTTGGGGTAAGAGTTGTAGTGCCCTTTGGTAATACTAACAAACCTACCCTAGGTATTGTTATAAGAAAAAGCCACACTACACCTATAAGGGGTAGTATAAAACATATCCTACAAGTCTTAGATGCAAAACCAATTATTTCTAAGGATATGATCAGCTTGGCAAATTGGATACGGGAAGAATATCTTTGCACTTTATTTGAAGCCCTAAGTGTAATATTACCACCTGGAGACTACAGGCAAATTAATAATATCATTGTCTTAAAAGAAAATTATAAGAATGAAGAGGTCTTAGACAATGAAGAAATAATGATTTTAGAATTATTAAAAGACCATAAGCAAATCTCTTATACAGAAATTAAAGAAAACTCAAACCTTAAAAATTTAAACAAGAATCTAATTAGCTTAGAAAAAAAGGGAATTATATTTATTAACATAGATGTAAAAAAAAGTATAAGTATAAAGTATGAAAAGATTTTAACAAAGAATAAAGAAATTCCTTTTCAGGATGGCTTAGACTTAATAGGAAATTCTGCTAAGAAGCAACGGTTAATTTGGGAAACAAAGTGGGATAAATGTGAAAAAACAGAAAAAGAAATATTAATAGAATTTAATACTTCTACTAGTGTAGTTAAGGAACTCCTGATAAAGGGATTACTAGTCCTTAGTAAGGAAGTTATAAATGAAAACCCCCTAGATAGACCCATACCAAACTATGAAAAAATTAAGTTAAATAAGGACCAAGACTTAGTTTTTAATAAGATAATTAAGTCAGATTTTAATAACTACTTGATTCATGGTATTACAGGTAGTGGAAAAACGGAAGTTTACTTGCAATTGGTAGAAGAATATTTAAATATGGGCAAGGATTCAATTGTTCTGGTACCAGAAATATCCTTAACCCCTCAAACTATAGATAGATTTGTTGGAAGGTTTGGAAATAGGGTTGCTATACTCCATAGTAGGCTAACAAAAGCCCAAAGATTTAGTGAGTGGAGAAGGATAAAGACAGGTGAGTATAAGATAGCTATTGGAGCTAGGTCAGCTGTTTTTGCACCCTTTAATAACCTAGGTTTAATAATTATAGATGAAGAACATGAAAACACTTATAAATCTAGCAACAATCCTAAATATGATACTATAGAAGTTGCAAGAAAGAGGGTAGAAATAGAAGGTGGAAAGTTAGTTTTAGGAACGGCAACCCCCTCTATTGAAACTTACTATAAAAGTTATAAGAAGGAATATAGGTATTTAGAATTAAAGGAAAGGGCAACAAAAATGAAGTTGCCAGATATTGAAGTTATAGATATGAGAAGTGAGTTGCAAAATGGAAATAAGTCTATATTTAGCATTAGCCTTAAGGAAAAAATTGACTTAAAGATTAATAATAATGAACAAGTTATATTGTTTTTAAATAGGAGAGGGTATGCAGGTTTTGTAACTTGCAGGACCTGTGGCTATGTAGTAAAATGTGAGAATTGCGATATAAGCATGACCCTTCATAAGTCTAATAATATCTTAAGGTGCCACTATTGTGGTGCAACTAAGAAGATCCCAAAGCTTTGTCCAAAGTGTTCTAGCGAACATATTAGGACATTTGGCATAGGGACTGAAAAAATCGAAGAAGAAGTTAGAAAGGCTTACCCTCATGCAAGAGTAGCAAGAATGGATTCTGATACAATTAAAAAGAGGCAGGATTACGATTACGTATTAAATAGGATGAAGGAAAGAAAGATAGACATTCTTATAGGAACCCAAATGATTACTAAGGGCCTAGACTTTCCAAATGTGACCCTAGTTGGAATTATAGCTGCTGATACTACCTTAAACTTACCTGACTTTAGATCAGCTGAAAAATCATTTCAATTAATTACCCAAGTTTCAGGTAGGGCTGGCAGGGGAGAAAAAAATGGAAGTGTAGTCTTACAAACCTACAATCCTGACCATTATAGTATTACTAGTGCTAAAAATAACAGTTACAGGGATTTTTATGATATGGAAATTAGCCTTCGCAAAGAATTTCTTTACCCTCCCTTTGTAAATATAATTTCTATATTATTTTATGGTAGGGACCAAGAACTAGTAAAAGAAGGTATTAATAGGGCAAATGAAGTTATAAAAAATAATGTGAAATCTCAAGGTTTAAAAAACATCCTAGTAAATAATCCACTCCCTGCCCCCCTTGAGAGAATAAACAATGAGTACAGGTATTTGATGCTAATAAAGTACGATGAAAAAATTTCAATAGACTTAAAAAACCTTATAAAAGAACAATTAATACTAGATAAGGCAAGGGTTAGAAATAAGGGAATTAAAATGAGTATAACAATAAATCCAGAAAGTGTATTATAGGAGGAATATAAATGGCATTAAGAAGAGTTAGAGTAGATGGAGACCCTATTTTAAGGAAGATTTCAAAGGAAGTAACAAAGATGGATGATAAATTAAAAATTTTGATTGATGATATGATAGAAACTATGAGGTATGAAAATGGAATTGGCTTAGCCTCTCCTCAAATTGGAGTATTAAAAAGATTAATAGTTATAGATATTGGCGAAGAACCAATTGTTGCAATAAATCCAGTTATTGAAAACAATGAGGGAAAAGTTGAAGATGTAGAAGGCTGCTTGTCTGTACCAAACTTAAGGGGGAAGGTAGATAGGCCTGAAAAAATTACAGTTAGGTATAGAAATAAGGATTGGGAAGAAGTTGTAAAAGATGTAGAAGGTTACCCAGCCAGGGTCTTTTGTCATGAGATAGACCATTTAAATGGTATCCTCTATACTGACCTAGCTAATGAAGTTTATGCTTATAATCCTGAGGATGATGAAGAATGAAGATAATATTTATGGGAACACCTGAATTTGCAGTTCCTGCCCTAGTGGAGATTTACAATAAGGGATTTAATATACCCTTTGTGATAAGTCAAACAGATAAAAAAAAGGGAAGGGGTAAAAAAACCCTATACACACCTGTAAAAGAAAAAGCCCTAAACCTTGGCCTAGAAGTTTATCAACCAGAAGATATAAATAGCAAAGAGTCAATTGAAAAAATTAAAGAAGCGAGTCCTGATTTTATAGTTGTAGTAGCTTATGGGCAAATATTAAAAGAGGATATTTTAAATATTCCTAAATATGATGCCTTAAATATCCATGCTTCTTTATTGCCTCTTTATAGGGGGCCAGCTCCTTTAAATTGGGTAATAATAAATGGAGAAGAAGAAACTGGAATAACCATTATGAAAATGGCTAAAGGCTTAGATACAGGGGATATGATAATAAGAAAACCTATCCACTTAAGTAAGGATGATGACCCCCTTACTATAGGGGAAAATTTATCTAAGTTGGGGGGACAACTTATTATTGAGGCAATTGAATTAATTTCAAAAGATAAAGCTATCTACACCCCCCAAGACCATAAGAAATCAACTTATGCCCCCCTATTAACTAAGGAACTTGGAAAAATCAATTGGGAAAAGCCCCCAAAAGATATAGTTAGGTTGGTTAAGGGTCTTAAACCTTGGCCCATGGCTTATACACTTTATAAGGGGGACCAAGTAAAAATCCATGAATCTGCTAGCCTAATAAAGGAACATGATGAACCACTGGGAAAGATTGTTAAGGTATCTAAGGATGAAATCTGGGTAGCTGCCAAAGGTGGTTACCTTATAATCAAAAAACTGCAATTTCCTGGTAAAAAGATGATGGATGTAAAGACATATTTAATGGGTAATCAAATAGAAGAAGGTTATATATTATAGAAAAGAGGGATGAAAATGTATACTGGCTATTATGGTAGTTCTTGGTTTATCTTTGTCCTACCTGCATTAATTTTTGCTGGCTATGCTCAAATGAAAATTACAAACACTTTCTCAAAATATTTAAAAGTTGCAAGTGGGTCAACCTACAATGGATCCCAGCTTGCAAGGTATATACTTGATAAAAATGGCCTAGGGGATGTAAGAGTTGAACTAGTAGGTGGCAACCTAACTGACCACTATGACCCAAGAACGAGAATCCTTAGACTATCTCAAAATGTTTATTCTGGTACTAGTGTTGCCTCTTTAAGTGTTGCAGCCCATGAAGTTGGCCATGCTATACAACATGCAGAGGGTTACTTTCCATTAATGTTGAGAAATAACATAGCTCCAATTGCTAATATTTCTTCTAGGATGGTCTGGATATTTGTTATTTTGGGATTTTTAATTAGTCCCTTCTTTATAGATATTGGCATAGGATTGTTCTTAGCGGTTGTTTTATTTCAAGTAGTAACCCTACCAGTGGAGTTTAATGCTAGTAACAGGGCTATGGCCCAGCTTGAGCAGGGATTATTGCCTAATGAAAGCTTAAAGCCAGCTAGGAAGGTATTAAATGCTGCTGCTTTAACCTATGTTGCAGCTACCCTAGTAGCAGTTGCAGAACTTTTGAGACTTTTAGTCATGTCAAACAGGAGAAGATAATCTTCTGCACAAAGGGGGAAGGTAATGATTAATGCTAGAGAAGCAAGTATAAAAGCCTTGCATGATATTAATAAAGAGTCCTTATTCTCACAAAATGCAATTAAAAATTATGATGAGGATATTATAAAATTAGAAGATAGAAATTTATTTAGAGATATAGTTTATGGGGTGTTAGAAAATCAAATCTTTTTAGATTCCATAATCAAAGACTTATCAAAAGTACGCTTTAATAAAATCCATCCTATGATATTGCAAATTTTAAGAGTAGGCCTCTACCAGGTTTACTTTTTAGATAGGATACCTGAAAGCGCTGCTGTAAATGAGTCTGTTAAACTTGCAAAGAAATATGGGCATAAGGGGACTACAGGTTTTGTTAATGGAATACTTAGAAATGCTATAAGAAGAAAAGATGAATTTTTATCAATAGAAGATGATGATTCAAATGATGTGCTTGCAATAAGGTATTCCCATCCAAAGTATTTAATTGACATGTGGGTAGAACAATTTGGAAAAGAATTCACAATAGACCTTGTAAGAGCAAATAATAAGTCTCCCATATTAAATATTCGAGTTAATACACTTAAGATAAGTAAAGAATCATTAATAAGACTCTTAGAGGATAAAGGATTGATTATATCCCCTTGCAAACTGGCAAGGGATTGTTTGCTTGTGAATAATCCTGATATGATAACAAGAACAAGGGAATTTAAAGAGGGCTTGTTTACAATTCAAGATGAAAGCAGCATCCTAGTAACTGAAAGTATAAATCCCAAGGAAAATTCAAATGTTATAGATCTTTGCTCGGCACCAGGAGGTAAGTCAACCCATATTGCCCAGTGGATGAATAATAGGGGGAGGATACTAGCAAGAGATTTATCCCAGAATAAAATCAACCTAGTAAGGCAAAATATGGATAGGTTGGGAATAAATATAATTGACCTAGAAGTTCATGATGCCAGGGTCTTAGATGATAAAGCTATAGGGCAATATGATTATTGCTTAATAGATGCCCCTTGTTCAGGTTTTGGATTGCTTAGAAGAAAACCTGAGATCAAATTCAATAGGACTTATAAAGACGTAAAATCCTTGATTTATTTACAAGAGGAGCTTTTAAGAACTGGGTCAAAATATGTTAAACCTGGTGGTTATTTGATATACACTACATGTACTATTAATAAGGATGAGAATATAAGACAGGTAGAAAAATTTCTCTTTGAAAATAAAGACTTTCACCTAGAACCTATTGTCTTAAGTGACAATAAGGTTATTGGAGAAAGCCAAAGTAGGGGCTATATTGAATTATTTCCTAATGTTCACAATACTGATGGATTCTTTATGGCGAAAATGGTCAAGAAAGATAGCTTATAGGATAAAAATACTATATAATATATAGCAAAGTGGGTTAAATATATGGAATTAAACAATTTAAATTATAAGGAATTATCAGAGTTTTTTACTAATATTGGGGAAAAGGAATATAGGGCAGACCAGTTATTTAGGTATATCCACCAACAAGATGGCAAGAAAATAGAAGAATTTAATCTTTTCCCTCAAAAGTTAAGAGACAAGCTTATAAGTAATCATAAAATAGGAAGTATAAAAATACTTCAAAAGTACACTTCTAAACTCGATGATACTGTAAAATATCTTTTTTTACTTGAAGACAATAATATTATAGAAGGGGTAGTTATGAAGTATCCTCATGGTTATTCAATGTGTATTTCTTCACAGGTTGGGTGTAAGATGGGGTGTAGCTTTTGTGCTTCGACAAAAGAAGGCTTAATAAGAAATTTAAGCGTTTATGAAATGATTAATCAAATATACATGGCAGAAGGAGATTTAAATATTAGGATATCTAATATTGTCTTAATGGGATCCGGGGAGCCACTTGATAATTATGAAAATGTAATTAATTTTTTAAAAATTATCAATCACAAAAAGGGGAGAAATATTAGTTTAAGGTCTATTACCCTTTCAACATGTGGTATCGTGCCAAGAATTTATGATCTTGCAGATGAACAAGTGCCTATAACCCTATCAGTATCCCTCCACTCTCCCTTTGATGATAAGAGGTCTCTTATTATGCCTATAGGGAAGAAGTACAAGTTAAAGGACTTAATAAAAGCCCTTCATTATTACTACGAGAAGACAAGTAGAAGAATTACCTTTGAGTATACAGTAATTGAAGGGGTTAACGATGGACAAGAAGAGGCCAATGAAATTGCACGCTTAACTAAGGGTTTGGGTATGCATATAAATTTAATACCCCTTAACCCTATAAAAGAATATGATGAAAAAAGACCAAGCAAGAAGATAGTAGAATTATTTGAGAAAAAGCTTATTAACTTAGGATTGCAAACTACTGTTAGGGCAGAAAAAGGCTTAGATATTAGTGCTTCATGCGGACAACTAAGAAGAAGCGTACTAGAGGATTTAAAATAATGAGGTGATTCTGTGTTTGTGGGTGGTTTAAGTAATAAAGGTTTAGTTAGAGAAATTAACCAAGACTCTATGTATATACCTAGAGAAAATTGTGCTCCCTTGTTTATAGTTGCAGATGGTATGGGGGGACATAAGGCAGGGGAGGTTGCTAGCAAGCTAAGTGTCGATATAATAAGAAAAGAAATTTCTCATAAGGCCTTAAATATAACAGATTTAGAAGAACTAGCTAGTCTAATAAAGGGGGCTATTGAACTTGCAAATAAAGAAGTTTACGAGTATTCCCTAAAACATGATGATTGTAAGGGGATGGGAACAACCCTAACCCTGGCATATATCTTTAATGACCACCTGATAGTTGGACACGTGGGGGATTCGCGAGCATACTATATAAGGGATAATAAGCTAACAAGGATTACAGAAGACCATTCCTTAGTTAATGAATTAATAAAAACAGGTGAGATAACCCTAGAAGAAGCCCTTAGCCATCCTCGAAGGAATGTCATACTTAGGGCTCTTGGAACTAGTGAGGATATAGAAGTCGATATTAATAAGGTTAAGATAAAAAAAGATGACATATTTATAATCTGTAGCGATGGACTAACCAATATGGTAGATGAAAAAAGGGTAAAAGAAATATTTAATAAGGAAAAAAATATGGAATATGCATGTAAGCTAGCCATAGAAGCTGCTATACATAATGGTGGCAAGGACAATATTACCGTTATAGGTATTAGATTTTAATTGGGGTGAAAAAATGTTAGGTAGATTATTAGGAAATAGGTATGAAATAGTTGAAAAAATAGGTAGCGGGGGCATGGCTGATGTTTATAGGGCAAAATGCCACTTGCTTGATCGTTTTGTTGCAGTTAAAATTTTAAAAGATGAATTTACAGAAGATGATGATTTTATAAGGAAATTTAGAAGGGAGTCTCAAGCTGCTGCAAGTTTATCTCATCCAAATATCTTAAATATCTATGATGTAGGTTCGGATGAACAAGATGGTAAAAAAGTCCACTATATTGTTATGGAATATATAAAGGGTAGGACCTTAAAGGAAATAATTGTTAGTAAGGGAAGATTATCAGAAGAAGAAACTATTTATTATGCAACACATATAGGCCAAGCCTTAGATCATGCACATGAAAATCATATTATTCACAGGGATATTAAGCCTCATAATATAATGATTACTGATGATAAAAGGGTCAAGGTTACTGATTTTGGAATTGCAAGAGCAGTTACATCATCAACAATTACAACATCATCTGATGTTTTAGGATCTGTACATTACTTTTCTCCAGAACAAGCTAGGGGAGGCTATACTGATGAAAAATCTGATATATATTCATTAGGTATAGTAATGTATGAGATGATAACAGGTAAACTACCCTTTAATGGTGATACCCCAATTGGTGTAGCCTTAAAGCATGTCCAAGAGGATATAATACCACCAATAGACCTTGTAAGTGATATAAATCCACACTTAAATGAGATTATAATGAAGTGCGTTCAAAAAAGACAAGGAGACAGGTACCCTTCTGCTAAAGCCCTCTTGTTAGATTTAAATAAAATAAGTACAAGTAATAAGCTAACAGGTGAAGGTATATCAGAAGACACCGAACAAATGACAAGGCTAATACCAGTTGTTTCTGTAGATGGAGATAATGATTTAAAAAAGGTTGATAGGACAAATATGAAAAAGAACCCCCCTAGGCAAGATAAAAGAAATAAAAATAAAAAGGCCAATTGGAAGATATATGGGTCTGCAATCCTGGCAGCCTTTATTATAGCAACCTTAATTTTTAGCGGGTATATGAAGCTTAAGAGTGCAGTAAGTGCTGAAAGTGAAATAGTCATGGTAAGCCTTCTTGGCTTAAGTGAAGAAGAAGCTAATCTTATAGCTAAGGAAAATGGTTTTCAAATTAATGTAATTGACAGTAAATCAAGTAATGATTATGAGGCTGGTACAATTATGAAGCAAAATGTTGATGAAGGTGTTAGGATTAAAAAGGGCTATCCAGTAGGAGTTGTTTTAAGCGTGGGTTCAAAGACAACTAATGTCCCTATGTTAAAAAATAGGACTATTACAGAAGCTCAAAGTTTAATAGATGAAGCAAATTTAAGAATTGATATAAAATACGACTGGTCAGATACTGTACCCTTAGACGTAGTAATAGACCAAAGTATTGAAGCTGCAAAAAGTGTAGAACCAAATACCAGAGTAGAGGTTACAGTAAGTAAGGGTCCAGAAACTAAAGAAATTGTGATGATTCAGTTAGTAGGACAACCAATTAGCAAGGCTTTAAATGATATAGCTGCTCTTGATTTAGCTGTTGGGGATGTTAAATATGAGCCAAATGACAAGGCAGAAGCCAATATAGTAACCTGGCAGTCCTATGAAGCTGGTACCAGTTTAGAAACTAAAACAGCGGTTGACTTATATGTAAGCCTTGGACCAGAAATAACAAGCCCACAAGAACCACCACAAGAAGAAGAACCTGTTGAGAATCCTTCAGAAACTATTAAAGAAGGACCCTATACCCTTATCCTGACCCCATTTTCTGATAGGGAAGAAACAGAAGTTACTATATTTAGAAAGCAAAACTCCAATTCTAAATTAGTTTACTCGCAAAAACATAGTCAAAGTAATGGGTCTTTTGAAGTCAACCTAAGTGGTATTCCAGGCGCTGAATTTGAAGTATATTTTGATGGAATCTACCAGTTTAGTAGAACAAAAGAGAATTGATTATGCTTACAGGAATAATAGTTAAGGGTATTGGGGGCTTTTACTACGTTAATGTAGGAGATGAAGTAATTGAATGTAGGGCAAGGGGAATATTTAGAGAACAAAAAATAACCCCCCTTGTAGGGGATAAGGTAAAAATTAGAATTTCTTCTGAAGATAACTCGGGTTATATTGAGGAAATATTGGAAAGAGAATCCGTCTTAATAAGACCACCAGTTGCTAATGTCACTCAAGTTGTTGTGGTTTCTAGTGTTATAAATCCAGATTTAAACACCTGGTTACTAGATAAGATTTTAGTAATGGCTGAGGAAAGACACTTAAACATTATAATATGTATAAACAAGGCTGACTTAGACATAGAAAGGGCAAAAGAATTTAAGGTTTTATATGAAAAAGTTGGCTATAATGTTATTTTAACTAGCAAGCTTACAAAATTAGGTATAGAAGAATTAAGGGCTAGTCTAAGGAATAACACTAATGTATTTGCTGGTCCCTCCGGTGTTGGGAAATCATCTTTGTTAAACGCATTAAATCCCACCTTTAAACTTGAAACAGGAGAGGTAAGTTTAAAAAACAAGAGGGGAAAACATACCACTAGGCATGTTGAGCTATTAAAACTAGAAAAAGACACCTTTATACTAGATACCCCTGGTTTTAGCTCTTTTGACCTAGACTTTATAGAAGACTTTCGAGATTTGAGACATTACTTTAAGGATATAGAAAAGTACAATGGCAAGTGTTTATTTAATACATGCATTCATTTAAATGAGCCAAAGTGTGCTGTAAAAGAAGCACTAGAAAAAGGCCAACTAGAAAAACAAAGGTATGAAAATTATATTTTAATTTTAGAGGAACTTAAAAATAGGAAAAGGAGGTATTGAGATGATAAAAATTGCACCTTCTATACTCTCATCAGACTTTTCAAAACTAGGAGAAGAAATAAAGTTGGTTGAAAGAGGTGGAGCTGATTTTATCCATTTGGATGTAATGGATGGCCACTATGTTCCAAATATTACCTTTGGCCCTCCAATTATTAAAAATATCAGGCACCTTACTAAACTAACCTTTGATACCCACCTAATGATAGATAGGCCGGAGAGGTATATAGAAGACTTTGCCAAGGCAGGGGCAGATATAATTACGGTTCATGCTGAAGCAACAAACCACCTTCAAAGGGTCTTACAGAGTATTAGAGACCTAGGCTTAAGGGCAGGGATATCCCTAAACCCAGCAAGTCCCTTAAATATCTTAGACTATATCTTAGATGATTTAGACTTAATATTAATAATGTCAGTAAATCCTGGTTTTGGGGGTCAATCTTATATACCAAGTATAACTGGTAAAATAAAAAAGGTAAGAAAAATAATCGATGAAAGTGGTAAAGACATCCTACTGGAAGTTGACGGAGGTATTAAACTTGACAATGCTAAAGAGATTGTAGAAGCTGGAGCAGATGTCTTAGTCGTAGGTTCAGGCATATACAAGGATAAAGACCCTCTTCTTGCAACAAAGACCTTTAAAGAATTATTTAAGTAATATATTACCCTAAGGCCATAAAAACTAATAAAAATACTAAATAAGGGTGGATATTATGAAAGGACTTATTGTATCAGGCGGTAGTAGGTTAGATAAGGATGAATTGAAAAAATACTGTAAGACTGCAGAAGTAATTGTTGCAGCAGATAGGGGAATAGAAGTTCTTTTAGAAATAGATTGTAAGGTTAATTATTTAATTGGGGACTTTGATTCTATAAATCAGGATGTATTTAAGAAAGTTGAAAATTGTAACATTAAGATTATAAGGCATCCAAAGGAGAAGGATGATACCGATACTGAACTTGCTATTAACTTGTTACTAGATTTAGCTTGTGATGAAATAGACCTAGTAGGAGTAACTGGAACTAGATTAGACCATACACTGGCTAATATTTCAATCTTAAGAAAGCTTTACCACAAGGGGGTAGATGCTAGGATAATTGATAATAACAACATAATCCAATACTTAAGTGATGAAATAAGTCTTACACAAGTAAAAGATTATTATGTATCCCTAGTACCAATTTCTCTTGATGGTTTAACTGTCACTTTAGAGGGTTTCTTTTTTCCCTTAGATAAAAAGAAGATTGAGTATGGATCTAGTCTAGGGATTAGTAACTACTTAACAAAATTCCAGGGTAGGATTATTAAACACAAGGGGGAGGGCCTCCTGATACAAGCAAGAGATTAGAAAAAGGCTTATTATGATATATATCATAATAAGCCTTTTAGCCTTTTAAGAATCTTTTAAACTGCTCTTTTAACATATCCAGATCTTAAACATCTAGTACAAACATTAATTCTCTTAACTGTACCATTTACATCTGCTCTAACTCTTCTAATATTAGGAGCCCAAGTTCTGGAACTCTTTTTATTTGAGAAAGTTACCTTATTTCCAAAAGATTTAGTTTTTCCACAAATTTCACATATCTTAGCCATAAAGACACCTCCTTGCATGATTGCAACACTTAATATTATTATTATTATTTCTTTAGCAACATATTACATTTTAACATAAAGACCATTAAAAAAGCAACATAATAATCTAAATATCTCTTTTAAGTTGAATAATTTGTGGTAATAATGTAGAATAATAAGGATAAGACTATAAAGCAAGGAGGTTTATTCATGCCCGTAAAAATAA
>CAZSLV010000036.1:0-18493 GCA_964607545.1 uncultured Gudongella sp.
TGTTTACGATGGAACGCTGTGTGCGGTGAAAGTCGCACGCACAGTGTGAAGGAGGGGAAAAGGACACCGAACAGATAATGCTGAGGTTGTTCCTTACCTATTCCTATTTTCTAGGCCTAAGAACCCTTACTGTAATTAGGGATGCAATTGATTTAATAAAAGAAAACCACGGTAAGGAAATAGATTTTTCAAAATTGCCAATGGATGATAAAAATGTCTTAGACTTATTTGCAAAAGCAGAAACCTTGGGGATATTTCAATTTGAAAGCCCAGGTATGAGGGCCTTTTTAAAGGAGCTAAAGGCAAATGTATTCGAGGACTTAATCGCTGCCAACTCCTTATTTAGGCCAGGTCCCATGAACCAAATTCCAACCTTTGTCTTATGTAAGCACGACCCTAGTAAGATAAAATACCTCCATGAAAGCCTAGAGCCAATTTTAGATGTTACCTATGGAGTTATAGTTTACCAGGAGCAGGTAATGGAGATTGTAAGAAGATTAGGGGGGTATTCTTTTGGCAGGGCTGACCTTGTAAGAAGGGCCATGGGTAAAAAGAAAATGGATGTTATGGAAAAGGAAAGGAAAAATTTTATATATGGTCAAACTGATGAGGAGGGTAATGTTATCTTATCAGGAGCTATAAGAAATGGAGTTCCAGAAAAAACAGCCTCTGCAATTTTTGATCTGATGATAGATTTTGCTAATTATGCCTTTAACAAGTCACATTCAGCAGCCTATGCAGTTATAGCCTATAGGACAGCATGGCTAAAGGTATACTATCCAATAGAGTATATGGCCGCCTTGATATCTTCTATAATGGGCAATACTTCTCAAGTATCCTTGTATATACAAGAATGTAAAAGATTAAAGATAGATGTAGTTCCTCCAGATGTAAATTATTCAGAAGCAAAATTTAAGGTGCAAGATGGTAAAATCAGGTATGGCTTATCTGCAGTAAAAAATGTGGGAGAGGGTTTTATAAGCGCCATAGTCAAGGCTAGTAAAGGTGGAAAATTCACCAGCCTAAGTGATTTTATTGAAAGGGTACAAAAGATAGATGCAAGTGCTATTAACAAAAGGGCTGTTGAGAGCTTAATTAAGGCAGGGTCCTTAGATTCACTTGGAGCTAATAGGGCCCAACTCCTATCAATCTTTGAAAAGACGATTGATGGGGTGTATTCTGATAGGAAAAGAAATATAGAAGGGCAGTTTTCCATGTTTCAAAATATGGATACTACCTTTAGAAATAAACTACCAGATTTAAGAGAATTTCCACAAAATACACTTTTGCAAATGGAAAAAGAGATTTTGGGTATATATGTATCAGGCCATCCCCTTATGCCCTATGAAAAAGAAGTAAATTTTTTATCTAATTTTTCTACAGCGGACTTAATAAGTGAAGGTTTAGATGAAGATTTGTTAGGCCTTGGCTTAAGAGATGGTCAAAGGGTCGCTATTGCAGGCATTATAGCTGAAAAGAAAAATAAGGTTACAAAAAATAACAATATGATGGCCTTTATAACCCTAGAAGACTTATATGGTTCCATAGAATGCATAATATTTCCTGCAACCTATGAAAAGAACCACAAGTTTATTGAAGAAGATAAGATTATCCTTTTAGAAGGTAGGCTGTCGATTTCAGAAGTAGAAGATCCTAAGATAATTGCAGAAAAAATCTCGCCCATTACTAAGCTTGACTTTACAAAACTTTACTTAAAGCTAGCAGGTTTAGAAGATACTTTAAACTTAGAAAAAATTAAAGAAATTCTAAATAAGTACAGGGGGGAAACACCTGTCTATGTGTACTTTGAAAAGGAAAAAAAGACTGTCTTAGCAGATAGAGATTTATGGATTAATGCAAAAGAAGAAGACCTTATAAAAGACCTACACAACTTATTGGGTAAGGAAAGTGTAAAATTATCTTTTTAATATAAAAAGAGTAGAATTTAATTGGGACGGAGGAATAATATGAAAACAATTGGTCTCTTAACTAGTGGTGGAGATGCACCTGGTATGAATGCTGCAATAAGGGCAGTAGTTAGGACTGGAATATACAATAAAATAAGAATGCTTGGTATAAACGAAGGATACCAAGGCCTACTTGAAGGTGAATTAGATGATATGGAGGTTTCTTCTGTTAGTGATATAATCCACAGGGGGGGGACAATCCTTAGAACAGCTAGGTCAGAAGACTTCTTACAAGAAGCAGGCTTTAAAAAAGCCTTAAATGTTATAGATGTTTATAATATGGATGGACTTATTGTCCTAGGTGGAGATGGAACCTTTAAGGGGGCACAAAAGCTAAGTAAGGCAGGGATACCAACTATTGGAATACCCTGTACCATTGACAATGACCTTGCCTATACAGATTATTGCGTTGGCTTTATGTCAGCAGTTGAAACAGCTGTTGATGCCATAGGAAAGATAAGGGATACATCAACTTCCCATGGGCGGTCAGTCGTTATAGAAGTTATGGGGAGAAACGCAGGAGATATAGCCCTTTATTCTGGGGTTGCAGGTGGGGCAGAAAGCATTATTGTCCCTGAAATTGACTATGATATTGAGTTAATTTGCCAGCAAGTTTTACATGGGAGGAATAGGGGAAAACTTCACAACCTCATAGTCCTTGCAGAAGGAGCTGGGAATGGTTTTGAATTAGCAAAGACGATCCAAGAAAAAACAGGTATAGAAACCAAGGTGACAGTTTTAGGCTATATCCAAAGAGGGGGTTCTGCTTCATCCTTTGATAGGGTCATGGCTAGCAGGATGGGTATGAGGGCTGTTGAACTGTTAATGGAAGGTAAGACTAATAGGGTCTTAGGCTTTAAGTACAATGAAATAATAGATATGGACATAGATAAGGCCTTGGCCATGGAGAAGGTTTTCAATAAAGAATTATATGATATGGCTAAGATTTTATCAATATAGGGGGTAGGAAGATGAAAAAGACTAAAATAGTAGCGACAATTGGACCAGCTTCGGAATCCGAAGAAATATTAGAAAGTTTATTTAATGCAGGAGTTAATGTATGTAGGTTAAATTTTTCCCATGGAAGCCATGAAGAACACCAAAAAAGAATAGATACCATAAAGCATGTAAGGGCTAAGATGAACCTACCTATAGCAATAATGCTAGATACCAAGGGACCTGAAATAAGACTTAAGAACTTTAAAGATGGGGTTATAGAAATAAAACAAGGTCAAGATTTTACTTTAACAACAAGAGATATACTTGGAGATGAAACAATAGTTGGAATTAGCTATAAGGACTTACCTCATGACTTAGAAGTTGGGGGGAGGGTTTTAATTGATGATGGCCTAGTTGAATTTAGGGTAAAGGAACTAACTGACACAGATATTATAACCGAAGCCCTAAATGAAGGGGTTTTAAAAAACCATAAGGGTGTAAACGTACCTAATGTAAAAATTAGCTTGCCTGCCCTTACAGAAAAAGACATTGGAGATATAATATTTGGGATAAAAAATGAAGTTGACTTTATAGCTGCTTCATTTGTAAGAAAGGCCTCTGATGTAAATGATATCAGGAGGATTCTAGAGGATAATAATGGGATTAACATAGATATTATATCAAAGATTGAAAACCAAGAAGGTGTAGATAATATAGATGATATAATTACTGTTTCAGATGGGATAATGGTAGCTAGGGGAGACCTAGGTGTGGAAGTACCACCAGAAAGAATTCCCCTAATCCAAAAAGAGTTAATTAGAAAGTGTAATCTTTCTGGCAAGCCTGTTATAACAGCAACCCAAATGCTAGACTCCATGATGAGAAACCCAAGGCCTACAAGGGCAGAAGTTACTGATATAGCAAATGCTATAATAGATGGGTCTAGTGCAATTATGTTATCAGGAGAAACTGCTGCTGGTAAGTACCCAGTTGAAGCTGTAAAAATGATGTATAGTATAGCTATAAATACGGAAAACTCTCTTGATTATAAAGAAATATTAAAGCTTAGGTCAGGTAATAATGAAATTTCAACAACCAATGCAATTAGCAAGGCAACTGTTAACACAGCATCAGACTTGGGGGCTAAGGCAATAATAACTGCCACATCTTCAGGATATACATCAAAGGCTATTTCAAAATTTAGGCCTAAGGCCCCAATTATTGCTGCTACTACCTCTGATACAGTTGTAAGAAAAATGGCTCTAGAATGGGGCGTTTATCCAGTTCTTGCCCCTATAAGTAAATCAACTGATGAGGTAATAGACTTATCTATAAAGGCAAGTGTAGATGCTGGTTATGCTGGAGAGGGTGATTTAGTTGTAATCACGGCTGGCATACCTGTTGGCTTATCAGGGACTACAAATATGATAAAGGTCCATACCATTGCTAAGGTCTTATTAAAGGGTATGGGGATTGGACAAAGAGTAGCCTCAGGCAGGGTTGTAATTGGCAACTCTGAAGATGACCTTTTATCTAAATTTGAAGATGGGGATGTCCTAGTAGCAAGGGCAACTTATAAGGATATGGTTAAATTTATGGAAAGAGCTTCTGCTGTTGTTGCAGAAGAAGGCGGGATTACATCCCACTGCGCTATAGTTGGTCTTAACCTTAATAAACCTACAATTGTAGGGGCCAATAATGCAACTAGCATACTAAAAGATGGAGATATAGTAACAGTAGATGCCATAACTGGCCAGATATACAAGGGTGAAGCAAGGGTGCTTTAAGATAAAGGAGTCACTTAGGGTGGCTCCTTAATCCTTGTTAAAGGTTGGTTAATGTAGGGGGAAGCAAGTTGAAAATTAACAAAAAACAAAATATCCTAATAGGAAATATTTATAAGGTGCTTTTTTCCTTATCTATACCAATTATGGTAAACAACCTAATTCAAACAATGTATAACCTAGTAGATGGGATCTGGGTGAGCAAGATATCCTCTGTCCACTTTGCAGCCACAGCCTTTGTTTTTCCAATTAACTTTTTATTTATTTCACTTGGAATAGGAATATTTGTAGCAGGAACTTCAATATTATCACAATTTGTAGGGGCCAATAAGGAAGAAAAGGCAAGGGAATATACAGGTCAAATCATAGGCATATCTATCATTTCCTCTCTTATATTTACTATAGTAGGTATAGGTTTCAGTCCCCTTATCATAAAATTAATGGGGGCTACTGGGGACATAGCAAAATATGGGAATACATATCTTAGAATTTCATTTTTAGAATTGCCATTTATATTTTTATTCTTTAATATAAATGCTATTAGAAATGCCCTCGGGGATACTGTGACACCCACTATCCTTAGTGGAATATCTGCAATTTTAAATATTATACTAGACCCAATTTTTATATTTGGTTTTGGGTGGGGGATAGCAGGGGCAGCATGGGCAACTGTGTTATCTCGGGCTCTCTTAAGTTTTTATGGTATTAAGATAATTTTTAGTAAAGACAACATACTAAGGCCCAATTTTAAGAACTTTAAATTTAAGAAGTCAATATTAAAGGAAGTCATGAATGTAGGTTTTCCTGCAACCATAGGTCAAGCGGGTGCAGCAGTTGGTTTTATTGTGTTAAATGGTTTTATTGTCTCTTATGGGACGACGACCATGGCTGCATTTGGTATGGTTAACAGGGTAACTTCCTTGATTAGTCAACCAGCCATGGGGATTGGGGCTGCCTTGACTGCAATAATTGGACAAAATATTGGGGCAGGTAATATAGAAAGGGCTAAGGAATCTTTTAAAAAAGCTTCGATACTGGCCTTATCCTTTGGTATCATTGGTGGAGTCTTTATGATTGTTTTTAACACTGGTATCGTTAATTTCTTTATACAGTCAAAAGATGACCCAGGAGTTATTTCCCAAGCTATAGTATACCTTAATTTCATAGCCATATCCATGCCCTTGATGGGTATGTTTAGCGTAATTCAAGGGATTTTTCAAGGTTCAGGCCACACCAAGTATTCCATGGCCATGGAAATTGGGAGACTTTGGATAGTTAGAATTCCCATGATACTAATATTTAAGAACTTTACGAACTTTGGATCTCCTGGGATATGGTTTTCTATGAGTTTTAGTAACTTAATTGTTGTCCTATATGGGATGTATATATATTCTAAGGGAGCCTGGTCCCATAGTTTAGTTAAAAGTGAATTTTAAATAAGAATATACAGAATTTTTATTAAATTTAAGTTTAATAATTAAATATTTACTACTACTCTCTGTGATTTATTGGTATAATGTTTTTAATACAATAATCATAGACAGGGGGAGTAGGGTTGAGTCTAGATAAAAAAGAAATGATATTAGGTGGTAATCTTTATAAGATTTTACTGGTATTAGCATTCCCAATAATGATTAATAGTTTAATTCAAACACTTTATAGCTTAGTAGATGGGGTATGGGTTAGTAAAATATCATCTGTCCACTTTGCTGCTACTGCCTTTGTATTTCCAGTAAACTTTTTAGTAATATCTGTGGGTATAGGTATTTTCGTAGCTGGCATGGCTATCTTATCCCAAATGGTTGGGGCGGGAGAAGAAGAAAAAGCTAGAGAATACACTGCCCAATTTATAGGCATATCATTAGTAACTTCACTAATTTTTACCCTTATCGGGGTTATCTTCACACCTACCATAGTCAAGCTAATGGGAGCTAGTGGAGATATTGCAAGGCATGGGACCACTTATTTAAGAATTACCTTTCTAGAAATTCCATTTATATTTCTTTTCTTTAATATCAATGCTATAAAAAGTGCCCAGGGAGACACTCTAACCCCTACTATTTTAAGTTCTTTATCTGTTATTTTAAATATAATCTTAGACCCTATATTTATATTTACCCTAAACATGGGCATAGGCGGTGCAGCATGGGCTACAGTTGTATCAAGAGCTGCCCTAATGTCCTATGGACTTAAGGTAATTTTTAGTCCTAAAAACAAACTTAGGCCAGATTTTTCAAATTTTAAATTTAATCCTCTAATTATAAAGGAAATAATAAAAATAGGTCTACCTGCTACTATGGGTCAAGCAGGGGCAGCAGCAGGCTTTATAATTTTAAATGGTTTTGTTGTTTCCTATGGAACATCTACCATGGCGGCCTTTGGTATGGTAAATAGGATTATAGCATTAATTCAGCAACCTGCTATGGCCATAGGATCTGCTCTAACTGCTGTAATTGGGCAAAATATTGGGGCCAAAAACTTCCCTAGGGTCTATGAATCTTTTAAAAAGGCAAGCCTTTTATCCCTATCAGTTGGCCTTGTGGGAGGAGTCTTACTAATTGTATTTAGTAACTCGATTATAAACTTTTTTATTAAATCAAAAGATGACCCTAGCGTGATAAGTCAGGCTATAGTCTATTTAAAATACATAGCATTTTCCATGCATTTAATGGGTATGTTTAGCGTTTTTCAAGGTATTTTTCAAGGTTCAGGTCATACCAAGTACTCCATGTATATGGAGATTGGAAGATTATGGCTAGTTAGACTACCGCTTATCTTAGTCTTTATGTATTTTACAAACTTTGGGTCCTTGGGGATATGGTTTTCTATGAGTTTTAGCAATTTACTTGTAGTATTATATGGATATTATATATACAAAGAAGGGACCTGGGCTAGGGTAAAAATTAGTGCAGCTACCTAGAGAAAGGATATAAATATGATTTTAATGGCAATTGAAGGTATATCAAAGTCCTATCTAGAAAAGAAACTTATTCAAGATGTGACTTTTGGAATAAATGATGGAGATAAGATTGGCTTAATAGGTGTAAATGGAACTGGAAAGTCAACCCTATTAAAACTCCTAGCTGGGCTTGAAAACCCTGATACTGGGTCAATAGTTAGAACAAAAAATTTAAAAGTTGCATATTTACCTCAAGACCCAATATTTAACCAAGAAGGTCTTGTTCTAGAAGAAGTTTTTCAAGGTGATTGGCCACAAATGCAAGTTCTTAGAGACTATAACAAGGCTTTAAATGAAAGAGATAATCAAGAGAAGTTAATTTCCCTATCACAAAAAATGGATCAGTTATCAGCTTGGGACTTAGAATCCAAGGCAAAAATTATATTAAATACCCTTGGTATTAGTAATTACAATGAAAAAATCAAACACTTGTCAGGAGGACAAAAGAAAAGGGTAGCCTTAGCTAGGGCCCTTATACAACCTTCAGACCTTTTAATCCTAGATGAGCCTACAAACCATTTAGATAATGAAACCATACAATGGCTTGAGGATTTTTTAAAAGACCGTAAGGGAGCTTCTATTATGGTAACCCATGATAGGTACTTTTTAGATAGGGTCTCAAACTTAATCCTAGAATTAGACAAGGGTGACTTGTTTACTTATAAGGGAAATTATAGTTATTATATAGAAAGAAAACTTGATAGAGAAGATTCCTTAAGGGCATTTGAAAGAAAGAGAAAGTCCCTATACAAAAAGGAATTAGCCTGGATGATGCAAGGGGCCAAGGCAAGGTCTACCAAACAAAAAGCAAGGATTCAAAGGTTTGATAACTTAAAAGAGGGGGCTATTAATTTATCCAAGGATAAGCTAGATATTTCAGTAGCTGGAAGGAGACTTGGCAAGAAAATTATTAGTCTTAACAATATAGCAAAAGCCTATGATAATAAAATTTTATTTAAAGATTTTTCCTATACCCTACTAAAAGATGATAGAATAGGAGTATTGGGTAAGAATGGTACAGGTAAGACTAGTCTTTTAAAAATAATAAGTGGAGACTTAGAAGTTGATTCAGGTTCAATCGAATATGGAGAAACTGTAAAAATTGGCTTTTATAAACAAGAAATGCCCCAGGTGGATGATAATATTAGGGCAATTGATTATATAAAAGCAGGTGGGGAATTAATTAAAACAGATGAGGATATTTTAATTTCTGCTAGTGATATGATGGAAAGGTTTATGATTCCTTCTGAAAACCAATACTCACCTTTAAAAAAGCTATCAGGCGGTGAAAGAAGAAGACTTTATCTACTAAGGGTCTTGATGGAAGCTCCAAATGTCCTCTTAATGGATGAGCCTACTAATGACTTAGATATTGAAACCCTACAAATTTTAGAAGATTATATAGAAAGCTTTAAGGGGCCTGTTATTATAGTCTCTCATGATAGGTATATGTTAAATAAAGTATCTGAAAAGGTCTTTGTATTTGAAGACTTTAGAATTAATGAGTACACTGGAAACTATGATTTCTTTATAGAAAGTAAGAATGCTCAAAAAGCTATACAAGTAAAAGAAAAATCCCTCCCTAGTCAAGACACAAGGGCAAGGGGTAGAAAAGAAAAACTCAAGTTTTCCTTTAATGAAGAAAGAGAATGGGAAAGTATAGAAGAGGACATTAATAATCTTGAGGCTAAAATTTTACAATTTGAAGAAAGTTTAACAAAAGAAGCAAGTGACTATCAAAAGTTAGAACTAATAATAAAAGATAAGGAAAAAGCTGAGAAAGACTTAGAAGAAAAGCTTAACAGGTGGATTTACCTCCAAGATAAGGCAGAGAAAATTAAAAGTATATCAGAGAAAGAAAAATAAAGATTTGAAAGTAAAAATACAATATGAAAAAACTATAAAAAAAGAAGGTGTATTATGGTAAAGTTAGGTAAAAGGCAAGAATTAATAATAAAAAGATTTACATCAGTTGGGGCCTACTTAAATGATGAAGATGATTTAGGTGAAGACATCCTCCTTCCTAAATCTCAAATTCCAGATAGTGCAAAGGAAAATGACAAAATAGAAGTTATGATTTACAGGGATAGTAAGGATAGAATAATAGCAACAACCAAAAAGACCCTAGCAGAAGTTGGAGAGATAAAAAAATTAACAGTCATTTCCTCCTCTAAAATAGGTTATTTTTTAGATTGGGGCTTAGAAAAAGATTTGTTTTTACCCTTTAGTGAAACAGTAGGAGCTGTAGAAAAATTTAAAAGTTACCTAGTTGCAGTGTATATTGATAAAAGCGATAGGATAGCAGCTACAATGAAAATAAGAGACTACTTAAGTACAGACTCAGACTATAAAGAAAATGACAAGGCAAATGGAACCGTTTATAGCGTAAATAAAGAAATTGGTGCCTTTGTAGCTGTAGATAACAAGTATGATGGCCTAATACAAAAGAAGAATGTTTTTGGAATTTTAGAAATGGGCGATGAAATAGAAGTTAGGATTAATAAAGTCCATGAGGATGGGAAATTAGACCTTAGCCTAAGGGAAAGAGGCTATGTTCAAATGGATAAAGATGCCCAAACTATAATAGATAAGATGAAGAAAAATGGAGGAAGTTTGGATCTTAACGACAAGAGTCATCCTAATGAGATTAGGAAAGAACTTAATATGAGTAAGTCGGGTTTTAAAAGAGCAGTTGGAAAACTATATAAAGATGAAATTATAGTTTTTAAAGCAGATGGTATAAGTTTTAAGAAATAGGGGGATAAAATGGCTAATATTAATATTAATTTAAATCCAGTAGAAATGATGATTTATTACTGGGAGACAATAGGTGATAGGTGTAAGGTCAGCGATAAGTATATTATAAGCCTTGCAGATGATGAAAATATGAAAGACTTATACGATGAGGAATTTACTAAAGATTCCTTTAGGAAGGTTCTTTCAGCCATATGCAACAGGGAATTAGTAAACAATCCTACAAAAAAAGAAAGTAGGTTTTGGAGCTTAAATATGTGGATGCTAGAAGACCTTGATAATATGAGGAAAATGGTAACGGCTGTTAAGACTTTAAACTTAGATCACCTAAAGGATAAGGTAAATAAAGATTTAACCCTGGTATTTGTGCCAGCAAGTACTGAGGAAAGTCTTGTTTCTAGAGATAAGTTATTGGTTAATTTTTTCAAGATTTCCATAGACCCCTTTAATGAGGATAATGTAAAGTTTGCAGGTGAGGATTTAAAAAAATATTTAGAAGAGAAATTACTTGCTATATAAAGAAATAAAAAATCTAGGAATAGATAAGCTAGTATGCTAAAATAAAACTTTGCATGCTAGTTTTTTTGGAAGGAATAAAAAATGAAATTTTTAAAAGATAAGGTTTTTATGAAGGGTATGCTTGCAATAGCTATACCTGTAGCTGTACAAAATTTAATATCTTCATCCTTAAATATGATAGATACCTTGATGATTTCAAGCCTTGGGCAAGCAAGTATAGCGGCAGTTGGTCTTGCTAACCAAGTTTTCTTTTTGTATATTTTACTAACATTTGGTATAAATAGTGGGGCTTCTATCTTTATTGCCCAGTTTTGGGGCAAGGGGGATGAAGTAAGTATTAGGAAGGTCCTTGGAATATCTATTACTTTAAGTGCAATTGCTGGTAGTATTTTTACCCTAGCTGCCTTCTTATTTCCAGAATGGATAATGGGTATTTTTATAAAAGAAGCAGATGTTATAAGATTAGGGTCGGACTACCTTAGAATAGTTTCTTTATCATATACTATCACAGCCATTAGTTTTGCTTATAGCATAGCCCTTAGGACAACAGGAAGGCCAATAGTTCCCTTAAAAGTTTCTGTAATCGCCTTTATAGTTAATACTTTTTTAAACTATGTATTTATTTTTGGGAAATTTGGCATGCCTGTTATGGGGATTCAAGGTGCAGCTTTAGGAACTCTGATTGCAAGAATTGTAGAAATTATACTTATACTTTATTCAATATATGCTACCAAGGGTGTCCTAGCTGCAAGTTTAAAAGAATTAATAGGCTTTGATAAGGCTTTTTTATTGAGGTATTTAGTTACCGTTTATCCTGTTATATTGACAGAAGGTTTTTGGGCCCTTGGGCAAATTATGTATGCTATAGCCTATGCAAGAATTGGAGAAAAGGCAACAGCGGCAATTCAACTTACAAACACAGTTCAAAACTTATTTTTCGTTGTAGTTAGAGGACTTGGCAATGCATGTGGCGTTATGGTAGGTTCTAAAGTTGGGGCAGGAGAAGATGACTTAGCATATGAGTATGCCATAAGGTTTATTATACTTTCATCTGTTTCTGGTTTAGCCTTAGGAATAGTCCTAGCCCTTAGCCCAGATTTTCTTCTAATGTTCTTTAGAAACCTTGAAGTAAGTCTCTATCAAACATCCAAAAACCTCCTAATAGTTATGGGTTTAACTTTTGTAATCCGTGTATATAACACAATTGCTATTGTTGGAGTTTTAAGGGCAGGAGGAGATACTAAGATTGCAATGAAAATAGATTTAGGAACAGTTTGGCTAATAGGAGTTCCACTAGCTTTTATAGGGGCCCTTTACTTAAAATGGCCTGTAGAATATGTTTACCTACTGGTAACTATGGAAGAAGTAGTAAAGGCAATTTTAGGAGTACCTATAATTAAATCCAGAAGGTGGATAAAAAACTTAACCTAACCTGCATGGCCGCGAGTCTTGCAGGTTTGTCATTTATTGTGACTTAATTTTTTAATTTATTTTGACTTTAGAGCTTTAATAAGGTATAAATTAATTAAAAGAGGGAGGTTGGGAAGATGAAAAATAGAGTTTTGGCTATAATTCTTGTTATATCAATGATATTACCCCTCACAGGGTGTAAAGGAGAAGAAACTACTAAACCAGCAAGTGACCAAGTCTTAGTAGAAGGTATAGTTAGCGAAGAAAACTTGACTCTTGGCCTTGATGGCCTAGAATTAAGGTTAGACCCTGTAAATATAAGCGAGGAAGCAAATGCTAAAATAACAAAAGTATCTAATGCACCAAAGCTTGATAGTGAAAGTGAAATTGAACTTGAAGTATATGATTTTTCAATCGAAGGGATCAGTGAATTTGCTGGAGTAATTGAATTAGTTATACCAATGGAATTACCTGAGGGGTCCAGTCCAGGTGCAGCTTACTTAAATGAAACAAGTGGGGAATGGGAACCTGTAGCTTTTTCTTATGATAGTGAAAATAAGAGGGTAGTCATTTTAACAGACCACCTATCTAAGTATGGGGTGTTTTCTGTAACAAATGAAGGAAAGAGAAGAGCTAGGGTTGAATTCTTGGGCCTATATGGAGATAATGTAGATGAGGATTTTATTGGGGCAGTAGAAGAGTTTTCAATAGGAGGGGTGCCTGCTAATCAGTGTATTGATATTGGCTCAAGTGCTGCAGGAGATGCCCTACAACTTGGGGGAGACTTTCTAGGAAACATAGTTCAAAGTGCAGGCTATCTAGCCTATGGAGAAGATGTTTTATCCTCTTTAGGAGACAGATTGGGTAGTCTAGGTTTATTAGTATCGGTTGTGCAGATAGGCAACAATCTTTACAATGGTAAGATAAATGATGCAGTTGTTGGGAGTATGAAAGTTTCATATACTTATATAATGGGAAAGGTAGTATCAAAGTTAAGTAACTCTGTACTTTCAGCAAGCATGGCCTCTGTTGCCATTGTAGATTATGCAATAAATAAGTTTGGAACCACTGCAATTGCTGGAAGGGCTGATATCTATAGAGATGCCTATTCCATTTATTATTGGAGGGGTGAAGATGGGTATAAGACTTCGGCAGATTGGTTTAGAGAGTTGTATCCTATGTTTAAGGACCCAACAATGTCACAAGATCAGTTAAAAGCAGAAATAGATAAAAAAGTTATTGCCCATTGTGATGAGTTTTGGAATGCAAATAAGCTAGGTGTAGATTACTATGTTAGTGAAGCACGAGAGAGACTAGCATGGACAGGTGGGGGAGCAGGCTTAAACTCTGACTTACAAAAGTCTATATCCGCAGAAAAACGATCAATAATGTATAATGAAATCCTACCAGGTGTATTTTATCAAATAGCCCGTAAGATAAATTTGGAAAATGAAGCTAAACTTAGACTTGAATATAAGGAATTGACAAATTACTTAAACAAAGCTATTAGATTAAGTATTATAGATAGTGAAAAAAAATATCCAAATCACCAAGTAAAGATATCACCTCTTAATGACAAGGCAGTAGCTGAGAATTGGAGTGGGAAAATGAATAAAGATGGTGAGCTATCTACCAGCTTTACCCTATATGGCCATATGTATGCTGGTTCACCAAATCAAATCTTAATATTTGAACCAAATGCAAATATTAATGAGGATGAACCAATTAGGATAGTTGATTTTAAAGTTATTTCACCCTTAACCCAAATAGACCTAGGTGAAGAAATACCTACTGTAGATGAAATAAATGGACCATGGATATCTGGTTCTTTAACAATTGTAGATTTTGACTTAGGACCTCCCCCACCTCCAAGGGAAGAAGGAGCTGTTGAAGATGAGGGACTTGAGGGTTGTGATTTTGGAGATATTGATGTATACAACATGGTAAAGGCTGCACTTGAGGAAAGTAAGGGAGTTCCAATTCCAATAACAATGGACTTTCAGCTTGATGAACAAGGGGTAGGTATAATTAAATTACTTTCAGAAGACGATGAGGATTTAAGTATTGAAGAAACCATTTTAAACGCAAAATATACGGATGGAGACATTGAAGCTTCAATACAAGAGGAAGGATCTGACATTGAATTTACTGCAAAGATTAGGAAAGCGGGAGATAAGATTGTATTAACAGGTGAATTTGGAGTTATAGAAGAAAAAACACAAATTGTTAGTGGACTTTGGAATGGGGTTAAATAAAGAAAAAAATAAGGTAGTAATCATATGAAACCAAACATTTACTTTAAGATATTAGAGATTGAGTTATCCTTTAAAGCATATAGCTTATTTATGTTTTTAGGTGGTTTATTAGCCATAACAGTATCTCTATATAATATTAAAAAAGCTGGACTTTCTATAAAGTCCAGCTTGCTATGTCTTTTATCCATGGTTATTGGTATGCTACTAGGTGCAAGGATCTTAAATGTTTTAATAAATTGGGACTATTATATGGTTAATAGCTATAGGATATTTTCTTTAAACACAGCAGGTTTTTCTTTAATGGGAGGATTAATTTTAGCTAGTATCTTTGGTCTAGTTACTTCAATACTCTTAAAACTTGATATATGGCAGCTTGGAGATTCTATTGTCCCAGGACTTGGGTTAGGATTAGTATTTATGAGAATGGGGTGTTTTTTAAATGGTTGTTGCTACGGCCTTCCTTCAAAACTCCCTTGGTCAGTTACTTATCCATACAATAGCCTTGCCCACAAGTACTATCTAAGTAAGAAAGGCTTAAGTACAGGATTTTCCCTATTTAAGTCCTTTGCTTCACCAAGCCTACATCCAACCCAAATATATGAAATGATTGGGATACTTTTAGGAATGCTACTTGCCTTAGTGATAATTAAAAAGAAAAAAACAAAGGGGTTAGGAATCTTATCTTTTTCATTAGTATTTACCATAACTAGACTCATAAATCACTTTTTTAGGGTCCATCCTGATACAAATATTGTTGGGTTCAGTTTTTATCCTATTCTTTATATTGTAATTATTTTGATTTTATCTAGTCTTTTATACATAAGAATAAAGTCAAAAGAATAGATACTTTAGACAAGGGTTTGCTTTTTTAAAATAAGGGTATCATCTTTCTACAAGGAGGAGATTAAATGCAAAGAAAAATAAAAAAGTATTTCATGGGTAGTCCCGCAGTTGATGGGGCTGGGGTTAGCTTAATAAGGACCTTTGGTCGAAATGAAATTCCAGATTTTGACCCTTTTTTAATGATGGACTTTTTTGATTCAAAAGATCCAAACGACTACACAAGGGGCTTTCCTTGGCACCCTCATAGGGGAATAGAAACTATAACCTATTTAATAAAGGGGGCTATCGAACATGAGGATAGCCTTGGAAATAAGGGCAGAATAAATGCTGGGGATTGCCAATGGATGAGTGCAGGTTCTGGTATACTTCATCAAGAAATGCCACAAGCAAGTGATGAAATGCTAGGTGTTCAAATCTGGCTAAACTTATCAAAGGCTGATAAAATGTCAGACCCAAAGTATAGGGATATAACTAAAGATAAGATTCCTGTTTATGAGTCAGATGATTACAAAGTTCATATTATAGCTGGAGAATTTGAAGGATTAAAAGGTGAACTAGAAAATATAACAACTAAGCCTAGTTTCTTTGATGTTGAGTTAAAGGAAAACTCAGTATTTGAGTACAATATTGATCCAAACTATAACGCATACGCCTTTCTTGTTAGAGGCAAGGCAAATTTTGATGAAGAAAACGAAGGTATGGTTTCATACCCAAATGGTGTATTATTTACACAAGGTGACTTAATTAGGGTTAAGACTGGTAATGAAGGTGCAAGGTTTCTCTTATTGACGGGTAAAAAGCTAGATGAGCCTGTTGCCTGGGGTGGTCCAGTAGTTATGAATACAAGAGAAGAATTAGATTTAGCCTTTAAGCAAATAAGAGAGGGCACTTTTATAAAAAACAAGTAGTACATAGACTAAGACTTTATTTATAAGGTCTTAGTCTTGTTTTATGGACACTGGGTACTATATAGGGTAAAATATAAGCTAATAAGTACTTGGAGGGGAAAAATGGAATTACAAATTGGAAGTATATACGAAGGGAAAATAGTTGACTTTACCCATGAGGGTAATGGAGTCTTAAAGCTAGATACTAGGGTAGTATTTGTAGATGGTGGCCTTATTGGCGATTTAGTAAGGGTAAGAATAAGGGAAATAAAGAAAAATATAGCTTTTGGTGAAATTATAGAAACAATAGATTATTCTAATGACAGGGTAGAGTATTTTTTTAATTTAGATGGTCTACCTGGAGGAGTACCCTTGATTAATTATTCATATGAGAAGCAATTAGAATGGAAAAAAGACAAGGTTAAAAATGACTTGATGAAAATTGCTAATATAAGTATTGATGTAAAACCAACTATTGGAATGCACTATCCTTTTAGGTATAGAAATCATATTCAAATACCTGTGGCAAGAGTAAATGGAAAAATAGAAACTGGTTATTTTAAACAAAAAACTTATGAAATTGTACCCATAGAAGAAGATTACTTACAAGCTGAAGTAGGGGATACCATCTTAGAATCCATTAAAAAGTGGATGGAGGATTTTGGTATTATGCCCTATGATAGATTAACAAAGAAAGGCTTAATAAAGCACATAGGCATAAGGACAAATGAAAACAATGAGGCCATGGTAATACTTGTAACTGCCTTTTCAAAGATCCCCCACTCTTACGAACTAATACACAGGTTAGTTAAGGAAGCTCCAGGGGTAATCTCAGTATATCAAAATATAAACCCAGAAGATAAGAATTTCACTTATGGAAAAGACTATAATCACTTATTTGGAAAAGAAACCCTAAGAGATTATATAGGAGACTTAATGTTTGAAATATCACCAAATTCTTTTTTTCAAGTAAACAGAGAACAAACAAAAATTCTTTATTCCATAGCAAAAAAATATCTAAACCCACAAAAAGATGACCTTGTATTTGATATTTATTGTGGGATAGGTACTATTTCCTTATACATTGCAGATAATTTAGGAGAAGTAATTGGGATTGAATCAGTTAAACAAGCAGTCCTTGATGCACAATCAAATGCTAAGCTTAACAATATAAGCAATGCAAGCTTTGTATATGGAAAAGCTGAAGAAGTATTTCCTAATCTAATAGCTAAAAATAAAAAGCCCAATAAAATCATACTAGACCCACCTAGAAAAGGCTGTGACCAAGGCCTACTTAATGAAATTTTAAAATACGATATAGAAAGTATAGTTTATATATCCTGTAACCCATCAACCCTAGCAAGAGACTTAAAAATCCTAGTAGAAGGTGGATATACAGTAAAAGAAGTTCAACCAGTAGACATGTTTCCCCATTCCGCTCACGTTGAGACCGTTGTGTTGATAGAGAAGAAATAGGTTGAAATCAAAAGGTTTCACGACTTTTATGTTAATAGTTAGGTGTATTTTATGTTCCCTCAGATGAAAGTTTGAGGGAATTTTTGCATAGGGGGGGTAAACAAATTGGCGTAATTAATGAGTTTCGCGGAATTGTTTTATTATAGATATAGTTTTTTTGTGTTAGCTTGTTCTTTTGAAAAATATCATTCATAATTTGCTTTTGCGAATAAGAAAGTGTACCACTCTGCTAATCAAAAAGTGTACCACTAAATTTGACCAGATTTTACATGGAGAGGTGGACATGATAAGCTTCCCTAAAGTAGCCAAACTTGTTGTGAGTGCTAACTTTTGGCTAGACATCATGTCCACAGAGGCTCCATGTCAAATCGCTAAAATATCATTAAAAAGGTGGTACACATTCTGGTTAGCAGAACGGTAAAAATGGTACACTTTTTGATTAGCATTAGCAATAATTAAATAGTTGTTATAAATATCTTTGAAAATTTCATATATGATGACATGAATATATTAGCTGATATCTACGAATAGGGTGATGCGGAAATGAAAGAGATTGGAATTGTTACCAGGATTACCATCCTGTTTAGTGAAAGTAGCTATGTATCGATTATTGACAGGCCCAATGTCGTACCACAGTACATAAACATGTACAATACAACGCAATATTACATAAAACAACAAATAGTAACTGCCATTTTGA
>CAZSLV010000037.1:0-17920 GCA_964607545.1 uncultured Gudongella sp.
GAAAGTGGTAACAAATTGCCATTACCAGCTCTTTTAGAAGATATGAACCCTAAGGAGAAAGAAGCAGAATTTGACCTTATAGTCCAATATGGTAAGACACAATTTATAGAAGGCTATGAAGCTAATACTTTAGGATACAATGGAAACTATCTAGGTCCTGTGATAAGGGTAAATAAGGGTGATAATGTAAAAATAAATGTAAAGAACTCCTTAAATGAGCCTACTACAGTTCATTGGCACGGACTTGAAGTAATAGGGGAAATGGATGGAGGTCCTCACCAAGTAATAGTACCAAATACTACATGGGAACCATATTTTACAATAGACCAGCATGCTGCAACCCTTTGGTATCATCCTCATTTACTTCATAAAACGGGAGAACAGGTTTATAAGGGCCTTGCTGGGCTTTTCTATATAGAAGATGAAAATTCAAAGAAACTAGATATCCCCAAAGACTATGGAGTAAATGACATACCCCTAGTAATTCAAGATAAAAGATTCACTGATAATGGTAACATTCCTTATGATTTAAGTATGAGTGACTTAATGAATGGATTTTTAGGTGACACCGTTTTAATTAATGGGGCTATAAACCCTGAATTAGACCTTAAAAATGAAGTAGTAAGATTAAGGCTTTTAAATGGATCAAATGCCAGGTCATATAACTTTAATTTTAGTGACAATAGAAAGTTCTACCAAATAGCATCAGATGGGGGATTTTTAGAAGAAAGTGTAGAAATGAATGTAGTATCACTTGCACCAGGTGAAAGAGCAGAAATACTTTTAGATTTATCAGATTATAATGTGGGAGATAAAGTAAGTTTTAGAGATGATAATTACGACCTAATGAATATAAAAATAACAGAAGAAAGTAATAAAGTCATAAAGATTCCTAAGGAATTAGTGAAAGTAGAGGATTACAATAGGGATGAAATAATTCGTTCAAGGGTCTTTGTAATGAGTGGTATGGGTCCCATGGTAACTATAAATGGGAAACAAATGAGTATGGATAGAATAGATGAAAGATTAAAACTAGGTGAATTAGAAGAATGGATAGTAATAAATGATTCATCTGGTATGGGCGGTATGAGAATGATGAATTCAACACCACACCCATTTCATGTTCACGGCGTACAATTTAGAATCATAGAGAAAAATGCTAGGACTCCACCAGCAAATGAAAGAGGCTGGAAAGATACTGTGATGGTGAAAGATGGTGAAGAGGTGAGAATTTTAGTCAGATTTAAAAAGAAAGGATTGTTTATGTACCACTGCCATATTTTAGAGCATGAGGATTCAGGTATGATGGGGCAGTTCTTAGTAGAATAAATTAAAAGGAGTGTTTTTGATGTATCGTGGATTTGGTAATATGTTATCTAGTATGTTGATTGTTTGGATGATTCCAATAGTCTTAATAGTTATAATTATTATAGGTGTGATTATGATAGCAAATAATAAACAAAATCACACTAAGAACAGACCTAATCCTGCATTAGATATATTAAACGAAAGATTTGCTAAAGGTGAAATAGATGAAGAAGAGTATTTAAAAAAGAAAAAGGTAATAGGTGATGATAAGTAAAAAATTTGGCTTCTAGATATTATCAAAAAATTAAACAAGATAGGGTTGACAAAGACATTTTTCTATACTATAATTGCATCTAATGAGTAAATAATATTTAAGATGTTGAAAAGAAGAGTAAGCCTGTGAATGTTTATACAGAGAGTCCCCCTAGGTGAGAAGGGATAAAAAATAGCAAGCTGAATATGGTCTTGGAGTCTAATTGTTGAAGATTTTAAACAATTACGTGCGCACACGTTACAGTGCTAGAGTATTTAAAGGTTTATACCTTGCGTACTTGATGAGTTATTCTTCGTAAGGAGAATATAAATTTAGGGTGGTAACACGGAGTTTATGCTTTCGTCCCTTTGCAGATGCAAGGGTATGAAAGCTTTTTTTATTGAAATTATTAGTAATGGAGGAATAATATGATTAAGTTAGAAAATATAACAAAAGAATTTTTTACAGGTAATTCTCGAATTACTGCAGTAGATAATGTATCTCTGGATATTGGAAAAGCTGAAATTTATGGGATTATTGGCTTAAGTGGTGCTGGTAAATCAACACTTATTAGATGTCTAAACAGACTAGAAGAACCCACATCTGGAAGAATAATAATAGATAATATAGATATTACATCTTTAGATAAAGAAGGTTTAAGAAAACAAAGAAAAGAAATTGGGATGATATTTCAACATTTCAATCTATTAGCTCAAAAAACTGTATATGAAAATATTGCTTTTCCATTACATTTAGAAAACTTGGGGAAAAAGGATATAGAAAATAGAGTAGATGAACTCCTAAGCTTTGTAGAATTAGAAGATAAAAAATATAGCTATCCAAGTGAATTAAGTGGAGGGCAAAAACAAAGAGTTGCAATAGCTAGAGCAATTGCAAATAATCCAAAGGTTTTATTAAGCGATGAAGGAACCTCAGCTCTTGATCCTCAAACAACAAAATCTATACTAAACTTATTAAAGAAAACTAGGGATAAGTTTGGCCTAACAATAGTAATGATAACCCATCAAATGGAAGTAGTTAAACAGGTTTGCGATAAAGTGGCAATAATGGAAGATGGGAAAGTAATAGAAGCAAATACAGTTGAAAACTTATTTAAAAGCCCCAAGACAAAAACAGCAAAATCCTTTATTTCATCAATTCATGCTAGCTTAGATGAAGAGGTTTTAAATCCAGTTGACTTTAAAGGTAAGTTGATAAGATTAGCATTTATTGGAGAATCTTCAAAGCGACCCATAGTATCTAGGCTTATAAAAACCTTTGACATAAATGTAAATATATTATCTGGTTCTATAGATACCCTACAAGCAACAAATGTCGGCCATCTGATTTTAGAAATTATAGGTCAAGAAAGTGAAGTAGACAAAGCTTTGGAATATTTAGAGAATGAAAATGTAAATGTGGAGGTGATATAATGGCAGATTTAATTTTAACCCCAACCCTTGAAACTATATACATGGTACTTGCAGCAACTATTTTCTCTTTACTAATAGGATTTCCCCTAGGAATACTCTTAGTGATAACAGAAAAAGGAAACATTTGGGAAAAACCACTCTTTAATAAGATATTAAGTGGAATTATAAATATATTAAGGTCCATCCCTTTTATTATCCTAATGATTTTAGTATTTCCACTTGCTAAGCTTATAGTTGGAAAATCTATTGGTACTACAGCTACCATAGTCCCCCTTTCTATAGCTGCAGCACCATTTGTAGCTAGGATAATGGAGTCTTCTATTCGAGAAATAGATAAGGGAGTAATAGAATCAAGCCTTGCAATGGGGGCGAGTGTAGGCCAAATCATTAGAAGGGTCTTAATTCCAGAATCTTTACCATCAATAATATCTGGTATAACCTTAACTATAATAAATTTAATAGGGTATTCTGCTATGGCAGGAGCTATAGGAGGAGGTGGATTGGGTAACCTGGCTATAAGATTTGGCCTATATAAGTTTGATACAAGGGTCATGTTAATATCCCTTGTAATAATAATAATTTTGGTCCAAGGAGTTCAAATCATTGGAACAAGATTAACAATAATCTTAGACAAAAGATAAAAAACTAAAAAATGGAGGTATAGAAAATGAAAAAAATATTATCAATTGCATTAGTAATAATCTTATCCTTAACCCTACTTACAGGGTGTGGTGGGAACCCAAGTACAAAAGAAGATTCAGCTTCAATCACAATAGGTGTATCCTCAGAACCCCATGCAAGCTTAGTAGAATTAGTTGTAGAAGAATTAAAAGGAGGAGGGGTAGAAGTTAAAATAGTTGAGTTTACTGATTATGTAACGCCAAATACATCATTAAATGATGGTGAAATTGATGCAAATTTCTTTCAGCACAAGCCCTACTTAGTTGATTTTGTAGAAAACCAAGGCATGAAATTAGTGTCCCTAGGAGGAGTTCATATAGAGCCAATGGCACTTTACTCTGCAAGTATAGGATCCATAGAAGATTTAAAAGATGGTGCAGAAATATCCATACCAAATGACAATGTAAATGGAGGAAGGGCTCTCTTACTCTTAGAGGCTAATGGACTTATAACTTTAAGTAAAGATGCTGGCTTAAATGCAACAGAAAAGGATATAGTAGATAATCCTAAGAACTTAAAAATTAACCCACTAGAAGCAGCTTTTCTACCTAGGACCCTAGATGAAGTTGATGGAGCAATTATAAATGGTAACTATGCCCTAGAGGCAGGTCTTAACCCAGTGAGCGATGGCTTAATTATTGAAAATGCAGACTCACCTTATGTAAATGTTGTAGTAGTAAGAGATGGGGAAGAAAATGAAGAAAAATTTGCCAAACTCCTAGGTGCCCTTCAATCAGACAAGGTAAAAGCTTATATAGAAGATAATTATAATGGTGGAGTTGTTCCAGCCTTTAATTAAGAAGTAATATTGGGTATATAAACCTCTTTGTAGCAGAGGATTATTTAATACACTTAAGGTAGGACCACCCATACCCTCTAAAAATCCTACCTGGGATATTTTAGGGGGTATTGGCTTCTACCATAGATAATACAATAAAAGTAAGGTATAATAAAAAATATATCAAAACATATTAAAAATAATTAATTGATAAGTTAATTGTTAGATAGGATTTGTAGCCCCCATTTTCAAGAGGCTAGGGCATAAAAAGAAAAAATCTTTAATATTAGGGGTTTGAATACCAAGATATAAACAGGTTTATTTTCTTTATAAATGACAAATTTATATAAAAATTGGAGCAAAAAAAATGAAATTATCCTATGAGTATGCAAGACAGACCATTGAATTCCAGGTTGTCTTTCGAAAAAGAAAAACTATGGCAATACAAATCCAGCCACCCGATAAGGTTATTGTAATATCGCCAAAGGGTGTAAAAGAGGATGAAATAATAAGACTAGTTAAGGGTAAATCTAAATGGATAAGTCGAAAGTTATTTCAAGTTAAGGAGATGGAAAACCAAAAGAAAAATAGGAAATATGTAAATGGAGAGACCTTTATTTATATGGGAAGAAATTATTCACTAGAGATTGTATACGATAGGGAATATAGAATACCACAAGCAAAGATGTTTAGGGGTAAACTCTATGTATACACAGACTCATTTGATCCCTTATTGATTAAGCTTGCCCTTGAAAAATGGTATAAAGAAAAAGCCCTACAAAAAGTTTTGGAAAGAGTTTCTTATTATCAAAAGTACTTTGATCTAGCCCCAAATAAGGTAATGATTAAAGATCAAAAAAAACGATGGGGATCTTGTAGCAGTCAAAGGAATCTGTATTTTAATTGGAAGTGCATTATGGCTCCTTCATTTGTCCTAGATTATCTGGTAGTCCACGAAATGTGCCATATGGTCCATATGAACCACTCAGCAGATTTTTGGAACTTAGTTAAAAGTATCCTACCTGATTATGAAAAAAGTAGAGAGATTTTAAAAGTTCAAGGGGTTAAGTATGATTTGTAGTAATTATTGGACCCAATGACCCCTATTTAAATATCCTATAATCTAAAAAAAACTCATAGAATTTTCTATGAGTTTTTATTTAGACTATCTATCCATTTTTTGTCAGGACTCTTTTTAAGGGTTAAATCCATAATCAAACCCATAATAATAAGTGCTGCTAGGGTCAATGAGAACCTAAGCAAGGTAAAGGGTAAGCCTAAAAATTTAATTTCAATCATAAGCTGGGGGATCTTTAGGGCAGCCCAAGAGCCTAGGAAAAGGACCATGTTGTTAACACTAGCACCGCTATGCAAAAGAGATGCAGTCATGGGAAAGGCAACATACAAGGGGCCAGTTGGCAATGTACCAAGTGCTATGGAGATAAGACCTCCCTTTATTCCTGAATCCTTCCCAAGCCACTTTTGAATTTTGTCCTTAGGAATCCAAACTTCAATAAGTCCCATAAGTAGAAAAACAGGTGGCATAATAAGAGCCATTTCCTTAAAATAATCTAATGTCACTCGACTTGAACTTTTAGCTATAGATGGCATCCATATAGCTAGGAGTATATAAATAAATAGGATCACAAATGGAAGTTTAAACTTCTTTAAGATTTTCATTATAAGACCACCCCCATGATGAAAGCAATAATTAGGGCTGAAATAAAGCCTAAACCGTTACGAAGGATGGTAAATTTCTTTCCAAGTTCTTTTACTTCTAAGGGGACAGTGACCAACCCAACCATAACTAGGGTCGTGATAAATGCTGAGATGGTCATAATGGTTGCACCTGACCTTAAAAGTGAGCCAGCCAAGGGAAAGGCTATGAGTGAAGGAATTAAGGTAACAGCACCAAGTAGGCCAGCAATAATTGTGGCAGTATAGCCTGCCTCCGCACCAACAAGTTTTGAAATTGTTTGGGGTGTTAATACACCCAAAGTCAATCCTACTATACCTAGAACCCCTAATAGGCTAGGTGCTGATTTAAGCAAGGCTTTCCCACCTATCTTAAAAGCTTTCTTTGTATTTTCTTTACTCTTAATAAAAGAAATCAAAAGAAAGATACTTAATAATCCATATATCATAATAATAGTGATCAATTAAAGTCCTCCTTTAAAAAATATTTTACCAATTTAGTCTCTAGTAGTTTTTTCTTCATATCTTTTTATAAGATTTTCAATTCTACTTTTTCTAACTTTTAAGGTCAGTATCCAATTATCTAAATCATCTTTTCCTTCTTTTGTTATCTTGTAGAGTCTTTTTCTAGGGCCTAAACCGCTTTCTTCCCACAAGGAGGTTACTAAATTTTCATTTTCCATCTTTCTTAGGGTTCGATAAAGGGTAGATACATTTAAATCTTCACTAGTAAAACCAAAATCCTCAAGGTCCTCAATAAGACCATAGCCATATCCAATTTTGTCGTATAAAAGAACTAAAAGACATACTTCTAAAAACCTGTCCATCTTTCCATTTTTTATTGTATAATTATTTATTTTATTATTTGCCACAAAACCACCTCCAAGTCACTATATGCATAAGAACTATATACACTATGAACATAGTATAACTTGTTTTCATACCCCTGTCAAATTTATATAGACAAAAAAATGAAATTTAGGGGATTATCCTAATTGTAATTAGAGTGTAACCCTTTATATTCTTAAAATGGATATAATTAAAATAAGGAATAAAAAAATGGAGGTGGTAATTGTGAGAAAAGGATTTTTAATATTACTAGTAATTGTATTGTCTTTACCCATCCTTGTTTCATGCAGAAAAGAGCAGAAAATTGTATATATGGGAGTAAATGCTGAAATTTTAGAAATACATGAAAAGGAAAAAGTATTCTTAGTAAGAGGGTTAGATGCAGATAGTATAATAGGGGATAAGTCCCTGGTAGACACTAAAGAAGCTTACTATATTGAAGTTCTTGATGGGGACCCTATTGAAATAACTTTTGATGATTTTAGTATAGGAGATAAAATAACTATTGATGTGGAAGAAGTGGCTGAATCCTATCCAACACAAACCTCAACTGATAGGGTCCAATTAATTAAAAGAGCAGAGACAAGTTATGCTAAAATATATGATTACATGAAGGAACAAGCTATTGAAGCCTTCTCCCCCTATTATGAACTTCTAGACTTTGAGATATCAAGTTATGAAGAAAAGGAAGTTGATGGGAATATAGAGGCTACTTTCTTCTATAAGATAATAGAGAAAAATTATGATAAGGACCCAGATACTGTAGGGTATATTAAAGAGGCAAAGGAAAGTGGGAATCCTAACTATCAACAAATGTATGATGAGTATTTGGAGCCTAGGGAATCAAACTTTGACTTAAAAGTTGTTATTGATAAGGATGATAATATAACACTTTATTCAAATGTTTCTCCAAAGGGTATTAAATGGGAAGAAACTAAGATGACAGATTATATAATAAAAGACACAGAATAGTTAGTATATGATGAAAATGATATTTAATACACTTGTATTATTAAAAAATCAAGGGCTTAGGTGACTTTATGAAGATTGGTAACTTTGCTAATAAAAATGATGTAAGTATTGATACTATAAGGTACTATATCTCCAAGGGACTTTTGCTTCCACAAAAAAAAGGAGCTCAATATGAATTTGGACCAAGATGCCAAGATGATATTGAAAAAATCTTAAAACTTAAGGAAATGGGCTATTCTATAAAAGAAATTTCAACTTTCTTTAATTTTTTAAGACTAGGAAAGCTTGCCCCTAATTTAGAGGATAGCTTTTACATTGAATTTTATAAGAATAAGTTAAGGGAAAATACATTAGAAATTAAGAACTTAAGCTACCAAATAAAGCTTATAGAAGATGCCATTAAAAACACCCTAAACAAGAATCCCAGTAGTAATAGGACCCTAGGGGTCCATCTAGATAATTTAAAATTACTATCATGTAATAAATGTGGGAGTAATTTAAGTTTAACAAATGCTTCAATTATTGAGGATCAAATAATAAATGGAGACCTCTTATGTAAGTGTGGCATAAGCTATACTATAGAAGATGGGATATTAATTGGTAAAAATATAATTAAGGATAAAGAAAGTGAACTTGATATTATAGATTATATAGTTTCTGTAAATGAAGATTACTTAAAAAACATAGGCACTAGTCTAGAATGGGCCTATAAAATGTTAAATCCAAAAGCCTTAAAGGAGGAGGTAATTCTTGAACTAGGAAGTGGAAGTGGATTTTTTATAAGGTATATTTTGGAAGATTTAAGAGAAAGGCCTACCTATATCCTTGTAGATCATGATTTAACAAGGCATAAGTTTCTAAAAAATCTACTTACCATGTCAGATAAAAAGGTAAACCTTCTTTTTATTTGCTCTGACTTTAAAGAAATCCCTTTAAAAGAAAAGATAGCTGATATAGTAATAGACTACACAGGTACTACTAATTATTCTTTTGAAAATAAAGACTTCTTATTAAAGGCACTTGATAAGTACTTTAAGGATGATGTAAGCTTAATATTTTTAAGTTTACTATTTGAAAAATTTAGTTTTGATTCTATGATAGGTGAAGAGTATAGGCATAATTTTAAAAAAACAAATGTAAGAAATGCTATTTTAGATTTAAATTATAAAATATTAATTGAAGAAGAAACCCCAACTTTAAACAAGGGAAGTGAAAAATACGAAAACTTTTTCAAAGAAGATGAAAGAGTTTATGGCTATAGGATTTATGCAAAGAAGAAGTAATTGTGAACGCATATAAAGTAAAATTTATATGCGTTCACAATTCATGTAGAATCTAATTTAAAAATATTAAGACAATAAAAAAATCATAAAAGATTGGGTTAACTCAAGCTTTTGTAATTTTTTGTTTAAAATATTATAAATTATCCTATTGGCAGGGTCTTAAGACAAGCCCTTATTATAAGTATAAGGGGTGAGAAATATGAGATTTGGATTCTCTAATAGTATAGAAAGAAATAACTTTTACTTGTATTTAATGGGAACATTTGTGTCCCAGCTAGGAAGTGTCCTGTATACATTTGTAATGAGTTTATATATCTTAAAGCTTACAGATTCAGGGGTTTACTTTTCCTTAAACCTTGCAATCAGCATGATACCAATTGTATTTATTATGCCATTGGCAGGAGTACTAGCAGATAGGTGGGATAAAAAAAGCATTGTAGTTATTATGGATTTATTAAGCGGATTACTTCTTGTAGGCCTATATGTATTTATTTACAAAAGGGGCATAACTTTAGCCTTGGTATATTCTACTACATTTATCCTTAGCATCTTTTCAGCTGTTTTTGATATTGGCTTTTCTTCAGCTAAAATAGACCTTGTATTAGAAGAGAGACTTATTGTCTTGAATTCAACAGGTGATATAATAAGCTCTTTAACTAGAATAATTGGTCCCCTAGTTGGAGGATTGTTATTTTCTATTATAGATACAAGAACCTTTATATTAATTAATGGTATTTCCTTTGTTTTATCTGGTATCTCAGAAGTTTTTATAGACTTTGACTTTAATAAAAAAAGAAATACTAGGATAAATAACAAATTTCTAGAGGATATAAAATTAGGATATCAATATATAATAAATAGAAAAGATATTAAGAGTATCCTTCAGATTTTTATAATCATAAACCTTGCCTTATCCTTATCTGTTACAGTTCCCTTGCCCTATATTATAAATAACACCCTAAAGCTTGGTACTAAAAGCTATGGAATTATTCAGGCTGGTTTTCCAATAGGTCTTATTATAGGAGCTAGTTTAATTTCAAGATTTTTAAAAAGGATGACCTATGAAAAAATATTTAAATCATCCCTCCTTATTTTTTCAATTCTTATCGCAGTCTTTGGAGTGGTTTTATTTACAAAAGATATAATAAGACTTAACAATTTATCATATTTAACATACTACCTTATAGTCGTAGCTATCATGGGAATCTTTATTTCCTTTATAGATATACCCGTCCTAACCTACTTACAGACAAGGACATCTCCAAACTACTTAGGAAGAGTTATGGGTATAGGGATGAGTGTGGTAAAAGTTACAACCCCTTTAGCATATATTTTATCTGGTTTTCTTCTAGATAACCTAGAAGCTAGGTATGTAGTTTTACTTGGAAGTTTAATTTGTTTAATTTATTTTTTAAATATCAGAAAAACGCAATTTATAAAAGATTAGGGTTAAGAAATGGTAATTAATAATTAACATAAAGGGAGGTACTATTATAAGATAAGTCTTAATAAATGAAAAAAACACCTTAAACTGTGATATACTAAAAAACAAGGGACCAAAATTTCTGGTCCCCTTTAAATTTTCTATGAAAAATTATACTTTGACAATAGTTCTTCCCTTATGGTTTCCCTTAAGCATAGCATCAATTTTATCAACTAAGCCACCCAAAGAAACTTCTTCAACACTTTCTTCCAAGTTATACAATTTCCACTCGCTTGCTAGTTTCTCCCAGATTTCCTTTCTTAAGGGCATTGGGCATAAAACTGAATCAATTCCAAATAGGGTAACCCCCCTTAATATAAAGGGATAAACGGAAGTTGAAAAGTCACCTCCGCCAACATTTCCACAACAAGTAACAACTCCACCATAATTGGTAGATTTTATAGCTGTAGCAAGGATATTGCCACCTACTGTATCAATGACTCCTGCCCATCTGCCCCTTATCATTGGCCTATTGGATTGATCGTCAACATCATGTCTATTAATTACTGACTTAGCACCCAGGGTCTTTAGCATTTCACTTTCCGATAATTTGCCTGTTGCTGCAACCACATCATAACCAAGCTTTGCTAAAAGTGCTACTGCTACACTTCCAACTCCACCTGTAGCGCCAGTAACTAGAATTTCACCATCTGAAGGATTAACAGAAGCCTTTGTAAGCTTATAAACAGAAAGGGCAGCTGTAAAGCCTGCAGTCCCATAAACCATACTTTCTCTTAAAGATAATAAGTTTGGTAATTTAATTACCCACTTTGCAGGAACCCTAATGTATTCTGCAAAACCACCTGATGTATTCATACCAAAATCATAGCCTGTTACAAGTACCTTATCACCAATTTCAAAGTCATCTACACTAGATTCCTCAACTATACCTGCTGCATCTATACCTGGGGTGTGGGGATAGGTTTTGGTTACCCCCTTGTTTCCAATTGAAGATAGGGCATCCTTATAATTTAAAGAAGAATAGTGAACCCTAATTAAGAGGTCCCCTTGAGGAAGGTCCTCAATATTTCTCTCTTGTAAAGCCATCTTGTATTCATTATTTTCAGTTTCTGTAACTACAATCGCATTAAAAAGTGTACGTGCCATTTTTTACCCCTTTCTTTTATAACAAATTATGTAAGTACCTAAGACTTATATACCCAAAGGAATTTAAAATATCAAGATGACTTAAGTTATCAGTGTATTTCAAATTCTTGATAAAGTTTCAAAATTACAGTAAAGGGGTAAAATAAAGATACATAAAAATTAAATCCAAGGAGAAAATATGAATAAATTATTGTTAGAAGTTAAAAATTTATCCACTTTCTTTTACACATCTCAAAGGGTGATCCCAGCAGTTGAAAATATTTCATTTTACATAAATAAAAGGGAGACCCTAGGGATAGTTGGGGAATCTGGTTCGGGTAAAAGTGTATCTGCTCTATCAATAATGCGTTTGATAAAGAGTCCACCAGGAAAAATTGAAAATGGTCAGATTTTATTTAAGGAGAAGACTTACTAAAAATAAGTGAAAATCAAATGAGAAATATAAGGGGGAATAGAATATCTATGATATTTCAAGAACCCATGACCTCTCTTAATCCGGTTTATACTATAGGAAACCAATTATCTGAATCCATTATCCTCCACCAGGGGCTCTCAAAACAAAAAGCAATGGAAAAAGCAGCAAGAATGCTAGAAGAGGTAAAGATACCCCTAGCAAGAAAAAGATTAAAACAATATCCTTTTCAACTTAGTGGGGGCATGAGACAAAGAGTTATGATTGCTATGGCCCTATCCTGTGAACCTGAACTTCTTATTGCAGATGAACCTACTACAGCCTTAGATGTAACAATTCAAGCACAAATACTCTACTTAATAAAAGAACTAAAAGAAAAAACAAATACATCAGTCCTACTAATAACTCATAACCTAGGTCTAGTGGCAGAAATAGCAGATAGGGTTATAGTGATGTATAATGGTAGAATTTTAGAACATGCAGATGTTAGAACCTTATTTAAAAGTCCCAAGCACCCTTATACAAGAGGCCTCTTAAAATCTATTCCTAAAATGGAGGGGCAAAAAAGACTACACACTATTAAGGGGGCTGTGCCCATGCCTGGGCAAATTAAAGAAGGGTGCAAGTTTAAAACTCGCTGTGAAGATGTATTTGGAAAGTGTATCTTAGAAGAGCCACCGCTTTTTAAAGTTGACCAATCTGATGTTAGATGCTGGAAATATGAATAAGCGGAGGAATGACTATGGAAAAAAATATATTAAAAGTCAGCAATTTAAAAGTTTATTTCCCTATTAAGGGTGATTTAATCCCTAAGACTATAGGATATGTAAAGGCTGTAGATGGGGTTAGTTTTTCCATAAAAAAAGGAGAGACCCTTGGCCTAGTTGGTGAAAGTGGCTGTGGTAAGACAACAACAGGAAGGGCAATTTTAGGCATGGAAAAAGCCTATACTGGTGAAGTTGTTTTTCAAGGGCAAGATGCAATAAATGCAAGTAAAAAAAGGATGAAGGAAATAAGAAAGGATATGCAACTAGTATTTCAAGACCCCTTTGGTTCCTTAAATCCAAGGATGACAATAGGAGATACCTTGGATGAAGTTTTATATGTTCATAAATTTGGAGATAGGAAAGAAAGAGCTCAAAGAATAGGGTCTCTTTTAGATAGGGTGGGGTTAAGCAATAAATACCTAAACAGGTACCCCCATGAGTTTAGTGGAGGTCAAAGGCAAAGGATAGTAATAGCAAGGGCCCTTGCAGTAGAGCCAAAGCTTATTATATGCGATGAACCCGTTTCAGCTCTGGATGTTTCAATCCAAGCACAAATCATAAATTTACTAGAGGAACTACAAGGAAGTCTTGGCTTAACTTATTTATTTATTGCCCACGACTTAAGCGTTGTAAGGCATATTAGCGAAAGGATAGCAGTAATGTATCTTGGAAAGATAATGGAGATAGGAGATAGTGAAGAAATTTTCACTAATACCTCCCACCCCTATACCAAAGCCTTGATAGGGGCAGTGCCAAGCATTGACCCAGATACAAAAAAAGAAACAATACTTTTAGAAGGAGATATGCCAAGTCCAATGAACCCACCATCTGGTTGTAGGTTCCATACCAGGTGTAAGTACGCCCAAGATATATGTATCATTGAGGAACCAAAACCCAGAGACATTGGGAAAAACCATATAATAGCCTGTCACTTTAACCTTAACCTATAAGAAAAATACAAGGAGGATAAAAAAATGCAAAAAAATAAGAACAAGTACATGGCCTTAATTTTAAGTGTATTTTTACTAGCTTCAGTCCTAGTAGGATGTTCTAGTAGCCCTAAACCAGAAACAAATGTAGATAATGGAGAAGAAAAGGTACTAGTTGTTGCTTTTGAAAGGGATGCAGAAACCTTAAACCACATAAAGACAGGTTGGTATTCAGATGCCTTAATTTATACTTATGATAGACTTGTATCCAGAGACTATGACTTTAATTACTTGCCAGGCCTTGCCACTGGGTGGGAAACATCCGAGGATGGTTTAGTATGGACTTTTAAGATAAAAGAAGGGGTTAAGTTCCACAATGGAAGTGACTTAAAGGCAAGTGATGTAAAATGGACTCTTGAAACTATAATAGATCCAGAAACAGCATCCCCAGCCCAATCAGACTTTGCTGCTATCAAAGAAGTTATAGTAAAGGATGACTACACCCTTGATATAGTTTTAAATCAACCCTTCCCGAACCTATTATTTATACTATCTAACACCTCATCAGGGATTATTAGTGAACAAGCCTACAAGGAGTATGGGGAAGATTATGGGTCTAAGTATTTAATTGGTTCAGGGCCCTATAAGTTTGTAGAATGGATAAAGGGTGATAAGATCGTCCTTGAGAAAAATGAAGAATATAATTGGGGGCCAGATTGGATGGCTAATAATGGTACCCCTATAATAGATAAGATAGTAATGAGGGTAATTCCAGAAGAAAGTTCTAGGCAAATGGAACTTGAATCGGGAGGGGTCCATATTCTAAGAGATGTTACTGCAACCCTCCTTCCAAAGTTAGAAGAAAGTGAGTCGGTAGAAGTTTTCTCTGGAGAAGCTACTAAGCTAGGATACCTTGCCTATGCAACTGATAAAGAGCCATTTACAGATGTAAGGGTAAGACGGGCTATTAACCATGCTATAAATAAAGAAGACATTACTAAGTATGTATTTAGGGATAATGCAAGTCCAGCCTATGGTTATCTACCACCTATGTTAAGTGATGAATATTATCCAAATTCCAAGGAAGAAAGCTACTCTTACGATGTAAACAAGGCTAAGGACCTTCTTAAAGAAGCTGGTTATCCAGATGGGCTTAAATTATCCTTGGCTGCTGAAAATTCAACAGAATACACAAGACTAGCAGAGGTTTTACAAGATCAACTTAAACTAGCAGGCATTGATGTAGATATACAACTTTATGATTCTTCAAGTTACACAGCCATGTTAAAGGATGGCAAGCAAGAATTATTCTTAAGAGAGTATAGCTGGCCAAACGCAGACATATTAGACTGGTTCTTACTTTCAAGTCAGTTCCCATATCCAAACCACTCAAGGTGGCAAGACCAAAAGACAGATGACTTAATAAAAGCTGCCGCTACAAGTCCTACTTGGGAGGAAAGAGCTTTAGGCTACCATCAAGTGCAAAAACACCTAATAGACCAAGCAGTATGGGCGCCTATATATATACCACAAGCTTCCATAGGGGTTAACAACAAGGTCCTTAACTACAAACACCATCCTTGGGTACCACAATACAATGATGGGATTGATTTAGAAAATTAAATTTTTTAAATTATATTATGGGGTTTTTTAGCATATAAAGAGCCCTATAATAACAACTTGAGGTGAGAAGATGCTTAAATATATAATAAAAAAAATTCTACTTATGATACCTGTACTCCTTGGTTTAACTATCTTTATTTTCTTAATACTCCACCTTGCCCCAGGGGAGCCTGTAGATTTAATAGTTGGCCCAAATGCAACACCAGAAGTTTATGAGAATGTGAGGGAAAGTCTGGGTTTAAACAAGTCTCTTCCTCTCCAATACACTATATTTCTTAAAAACTTAATTAAGGGAGACTTGGGTAGGTCCATCCTACAAAATAGGCCAGTTAGCGAACTAATTATAGAAAGGTTTCCTGTAACATTTAAACTTGGAATCCTATCCCTACTTTTATCCTTTATAATTGCAGTCCCCATAGGGGTAATTGCAGCCATTAAACGGAATACTTACTTAGATTATATTTCAATGACAGGTGCCCTAATAGGCATATCAATGCCCACCTTTTGGTTTGGCTTGTTACTCTTATACTTTTTTGCCTACAGGCTGGGGTGGTTTCCAATTTCTGGATATGGTTCCCTTAAACACTTGATCCTACCTGTAATAACAGTAGGCTTAACTGATGCTGCTGTAACTGCGAGGATGGTTAGGTCTAGTATGCTTGAAGTTATGGGAGCTGATTATGTAAGAACTGCTAGGGCAAAGGGAGTTCATGAAAACAGGGTAATGGGCAAGCACGCCTTAAAAAATGCCCTTATTCCAGTAATAACCCTTTTAGGTATGAGGGTAGGGTGGATTTTTGGAGGTTCTGTAATATTAGAAACAGTATTTTCCATTCCTGGTATAGGTAGACTTATAGTGGATGGAATTTTTTCAAGAGATTATCCTGTTGTCCAGGGTTCAATTTTGGTACTAGCAGCCTCTGTTTTAATCGGAAACCTAATAGCCGATATACTTTATGCTGTCGTAGATCCAAGAATAAAGTACTAAAATAACTAGGTAGGTGAGACTATGAAAGAACTTAACATAGAAGAGTCCAGCGGGACTTTAAAAGATAGAGAAGTTATATATGGTTTAGAAGAAAGAGAATCCTTCTTAAGAAAATTGTTTTCAAATAAGGGGGCAGTTTTTGGATTAGTTGTAATAATATTATTTATGTTAACAGCCTTACTTGCCCCCTACTTAGCCCCATATAAGTATGATTTTATGAATATGCCAAATATGCTTACTGGACCAAGTGCAAAGAACTTGCTGGGAACAGATGAGTTTGGTAGAGATATCCTAAGTCGGATTATATATGGGAGCAGGATTTCTTTGGTTGTTGGTTTTATTACTGTATTTATATCCATGACCCTGGGAATTTTTCTAGGTGCTCTTGCAGGTTATTTTGGGGGTTGGATAGACTATTTAATAAGTGGTATAACAGATATAGCATGGTCTTTGCCAGTATCTCTTTTAGCAATTGCCTTTGTAGCAGCTCTTGGGCCAAGTCTTGTGAATTTAATTATTGCAATAGCCATGGTTTCTTGGGCTGGATTTACCAGGGTGGTCAGGGGTCAATTCTTAGCCTTAAGGGAGTCTGAATTTATTCAAGCTGCACAAATCCTAGGGATGAGCAATACAAGGATAATCCTAAAACATATGTTGCCAAATGCCCTAGCTCCTGTAATAGTATTAACAACGATGGAAATACCTAAGGTTATTATAATAGAGTCTTCTTTAAGTTTTTTAGGACTTGGAGTGCAACCCCCTACACCAAGCTGGGGGTCTATTATGAGTGCAGGCAGAAACTATATATTAGAAGCACCTTGGATTATTGTCTTTCCAGGAATTGCTATGGCAATCTTAGTCCTTGGTTTTAACTTCTTTGGGGACTCCCTAAGAGATACCCTAGATCCAAGGATATAGGCTTTTTAAATATTTACAAATTTTAATATTAAAGACCTATAAAGGGGGTATAAGTACTTTACCAAGTAAAAGGAAGTGAAAAATAATGGCAGATCATGAAAGAAGAGATGAAGTTGTAGAGGATGTTAATGTTAGAAATGAAAGCGTCTCTAGAAAAGAAAATCCAAGTTTGGTAGGAGCGACTTTTATTAAATATGCAGCCTATATAATAATACTCTTAATAGTATTATTCTTCTTACTAAGATATGTATTTCCAATGTTTTAGACAAAAAAGACCCTATAGAATCTTCTATAGGGTTTACTTATAAGTAAATATCAAATAAAAAAGAAAAATACTTGTTGATTGTCGACAATAATTATGGTAAACTGTGCTTAAGCATTAGAATTTATTTATGATGGAGGTGAGAAAGTGATAGATTCTGTTAATTATCTTAAAAATAG
>CAZSLV010000038.1:0-17735 GCA_964607545.1 uncultured Gudongella sp.
GTAGAAGAGGTGGCGGTGGGTATATTAAAATTATAAAAGTAAATCTTCAAAATGACCTCCATATGAAAAAGATTATAAGGGATGTACTTTCTGATGGTATAACAGAAATGAAAGCTTACCAAATAATTGGGGTATTATTAGATGAAGGGGTCATAAATGAAAGAGAAGGAGAAATATTAAAGGCTTCTATATCTGATAGGGCCCTAGATTGCTCCCTATCAGATAAGAATACTCTTAGGGCCTCAATATTAAGAAATGTACTTTTAATTTTGATAAATTAGGAAGAGGGATAATTATGTTATGTGAATCTTGTAAAAAAAGACAAGCAGTATTGCATTATACAAGCGTTATAAATGGTATTGTTGAAGAGTACCACTTGTGTGAAACTTGTGCTTCAGAAATACAAAAGGGTTTTGTTGAAAGTTTCCCAGTCCATAAATTATTTGAAGGCTTAAGTGTAGATACAAAGTGCCCAAATTGTGGACTCTCCTATGAAAAATTTAGAAAGACTGGTAAACTTGGGTGTAGTGAATGTTACGATGCCTTCGGGGATGAGTTTAAAAGTGTTATAAAGGGTATACATGGCCACACTAAACACAGTGGTAAGATGCCTAAAAGAGGAGTTACAAGGATTAAGAAGGAAATAGATATAGAAGAATTAACAAGACAACTAGAAGAAGCTGTAGAAAGGGAAGATTACGAAAAGGCAGCTTATTTAAGAGATGAGGTAAAAAGGTTAAAGGCAAACTTATAGATAAAGAAGGTGATAGGTATGGTAATGTGGCTTGATTCTAATCAATATGACGATGTCGTTGTAAGCACTAGACTTAGAGTAGCTAGAAATTTAGACAAGAAAACTTTTCCCCCCTTTTCTTCACAAGAAGAATCAGAGGAAGTTTTAGATAGGGTAAAGGAAGCAGTGGAGGAAGTATTTGAAGAAGGGGAGTATACTTTATTTAAACTTAGTGATATGGAAAAAAGAGAGAGAATTAGATATATGGAAGACCACCTTATAAGCCCTGGGCTTGTTGAAAAGAGTAGTAGGGGGAGTTTTTTCCTAAGGAATGATGAAAAAATTACAATTATGGTAAATGAAGAAGACCACATAAGATTACAAGTTTTACTTCCAGGCCTTGATCTAATAAAGGGATGGGAGATATGTTCTTATATAGATGATTTGCTAGAGTCAAAATTAGACTATTCTTACCACAGGGAGTATGGGTATTTAACAGCCTGTCCTACAAATACAGGGACTGGCCTTAGGGCATCAGTTATGCTCCACCTGCCAGGTGTTACAGCTACTGGCCATATTAGCAGTATTATAAATGCCCTTAAAAAAGCAGGCTTAACCATTAGGGGGCTTTATGGAGAGGGAACAGATGCTGTTGGAGACCTATATCAAGTATCAAACCAGCTCACTCTAGGAGAAACTGAAGATGAGATAATAGAAAAGTTAAATAGGGTAGTAAATCAATTAATAAAAAGAGAAAAAAGTACCAGAGAGTATCTACTTGAAAAAAGGCATATAGAGTTTGAGGATAGGGTATATAGGGCTAAGGGTTTATTGTCAAATGCAAGGGTTATATCATCAAAGGAAGCTTTAAAAAACCTATCTACAGTAAAGCTTGGAATTGATTCAGGCTTTTTAAAGGACCTTAAGGGCAGTGACCTCTTGGACTTAATGATTTCTATAAGACCTGGTAATGTTCAATACAATGAAGATAAGGTTATGGAAAAAGAGGAAAGAGATATTAAAAGGGCAGATGTATTAAGAGATTATTTCAAATAAATTATTATAATGGAGGTATATATTATGGGAATGAATGGACGATTTACTGAAAGGGCACAAAAGTCGATTTTGCTTTCTCAGGAAGAAGCCAAGAAGTTCAACCACAATTATGTGGGTACTGAACACATGTTGTTAGGCTTAATGGCAGAAGAACAAGGCATAGCTGCAGTTACCCTTAAAGAGTTTGGGGTTACTTTAGAAAAAGCAAGAAAACAAGTATATGACTTAGTGGGCATGGGAGAAGAAAGTGTTGAATTAGTAGGCTTTACACCTAGGACAAAAAGAGTCTTTGAAATAGCATCAAATGAAGCTAGGAATATGGGCCACAATTATGTAAGTACCGAACACTTGCTACTAGGTCTAATAGCAGAAGGAGAGGGTATAGCTGCTACTATCCTAAGGAGGATGGGGGTTGAACCTCAAAAGGTAGCAGAGAAAATAATTGAAAGAATATCCCAAGATATTAATAAACAACAAGCCATGCCTAAACAAAAGAAACAAGAAAGCAACCTAGAAAAATACAGTATAGATTTAAATAAATTAGCACAAGATGGAGGAATTGACCCAGTAATAGGCAGGGGGAAGGAAATAGAAAGAGTTATTCAAGTCCTTTCTAGAAGAACTAAAAACAACCCCGTCCTAATAGGGGAGCCTGGGGTTGGTAAGACTGCCATAGCTGAGGGGCTTGCCCAAAAGATAGTTGAAGGGGACATACCAGAAATTATTAAGGGAAAAAGAATAGTAACCTTAGATTTACCTGGCCTTATAGCAGGGGCTAAATACAGGGGTGAGTTTGAAGAAAGACTTAAGTCTGTAATGAAAGAGTTAAAGGAAGCAGGGGATGTAATACTCTTTATTGATGAGATGCATACAATAGTTGGAGCTGGGGCTGCTGAAGGTGCAATAGATGCATCAAATATCCTAAAACCCACCCTAGCAAGGGGTGAACTTCAAATAATTGGAGCAACTACTATTGATGAGTATAGGAAACACATAGAAAAGGATACAGCCCTTGAAAGAAGGCTCCAACCTATTACAGTAGAGGAACCTAGTGTTTCAGATACTATTAAAATCCTTGAAGGTTTAAGAGATAGGTATGAAGCCCACCATGGGGTAAAAATATTAGATGAAGCCTTAGAAGCTGCATCTGAATTATCTGCAAGGTATATAGCGGACAGGTTCCTACCTGATAAGGCCATAGACTTAATAGATGAAGCTGCCTCGAAAATTAGGGTAAACACTTATGTAGCTCCTACTGAATTAAAGAATTTAGAAGAAAGACTTGAGGAGTTGCAAAATGAAAAGGAAGAGGCTATAAATACTCAAAACTTTGAAAAGGCTGCAAGTATAAGGGATGAAGAAAAGAAAATAAAAGATGATATAGAAAGCAACAAGGTAAAATGGCAAAAGCAAAAGCAAAAGGACAATTTAATAGTTGGCTATGATGAAATAGCCGAAATTGTTTCAAATTGGACTGGGGTACCAGTAAAGAGAATGACTACTGGAGAAAGCGAAAGACTTTTAAAGCTTGAAGAAATCCTACATGATAGGGTAGTTGGCCAAGAGGTAGCTGTTAAGGCAGTGGCTGCTGCCGTTAGAAGGGCCAGGGTTGGTTTAAAAGACCCTAAGAAACCAATAGGTAGCTTTATATTTGTAGGGCCAACAGGGGTTGGTAAGACCTACCTAGCAAAGGCCTTAGCTGAAGCCCTATTTGGCGATGATGAAGCTATGATAAGGATGGATATGAGTGAATATATGGAGAAACATTCTGTTTCTAGATTGGTTGGTTCTCCTCCAGGTTATGTAGGCTATGATGAAGGTGGTCAACTAACAGAAGCAGTAAGAAGAAAGCCTTACTCAGTAGTCCTCTTTGATGAGATTGAAAAAGCCCACCCTGATGTATTTAATATGCTCCTTCAAATACTAGATGAAGGAAGGCTTACTGATTCTAAGGGTAAGACAGTAGATTTTAAAAATACAGTAATAATTATGACTTCAAATGCAGGGGCAACATCAATCAAAAAACAAAATGTCATGGGCTTTACTTCAAGTGATGATAAAGAAGTTGAAGAGTATGAAAGAATGAAAGAAATAATCACTGAAGAATTAAAAAGAACCTTTAGGCCAGAGTTTTTAAATAGGCTAGATGAAGTAATTGTCTTCCATGGTCTTAAGGAAGAACAAATAATTCAAATTGTAGAGATCATGGTAGCTGACCTTGAAAAGAGAATGGAAAAGGCAGGGGTTAATATTAAGATATCTGATGAGACCAAGAAGTATATTTCCAAGCAAGGCTTTGACAGTGTATTTGGGGCAAGGCCACTTGAAAGGACAATCAGAAAAATGATAGAAGACCAACTTGCAGAAGAAATATTAAAAGGAACAGTTTCTAGAGATGAAAAATTATTTGTAGAATACAATGGAGAAAAACTTACCTTTAATAAAGCATAAAGTTTAAGAAACCTTAGGGGGATAAGTAATTGGCAAAGAAGATAAGATCCAACAAGTGTAATGTGTGTGGCTATGAGATGGTGGGTTTTATGGGGAAATGCCCTGAATGTGGAAGCTTTGGGTCATTTGAACCAATAGAAAAAGAAGAAAATCCTATCAAAAGAAGACCTGCAAACAAATTAGATTGCATAGACTTAAATAAGGTCCAGTCACAAAATAGCCAAAGGGTAATGACAAATATCAGTGAATTTGACAGGGTAATGGGAAATGGGATAGTCAAGGATTCGGTTACCATACTAACAGCAAGACCTGGGGCAGGAAAATCAACCCTCCTGCTCCAGGTTTCTAATGCCCTAGCAAGGATGGGTTATAAGGTCTTGTATGCATCTGGGGAAGAGTCAGCTTCGCAAATTAAGTCAAGGGCTGATAGGATCCTAAATAAGATAGATGATAATTTAAAAGTCCTATCCCATAACAATATGGACACAGTATTAGAAACTATTAAAGATATAAATGCCCAATTTATAATAATTGATAGTATACAAGCCTTCACCCTAGATGCCTTTCCAACTTCCCGAGCAGGTTCTCCAACCCAAACCATGGAGTGTGCTTATGAATTAGTTAAGCTTGCCAAGGACAGGGAAAACCCCAAAATGATATTTATAGTAGGTCAAATGACTAAGGAAGATGAGTTAGCTGGCTTAAGGGCACTTGAACACTTGGTTGATACTGTCTTATTGATAGAAGGTGAAAGTGGAGAGGAATTACGAAGCCTACTTACAAGCAAAAACAGGTATGGGTCCACAGGGGAAATGGGTTTTTTCAACATGACAGAAGAGGGTATGGTTTCCATAGATAACCCTTCAGAGTACTTTATGACTTCAAGGTCTAAGGAAGAAATTGTATCAGGCTCTTCCCTAACGGTAGTTAGGGAGGGGACTAGACCTATCCTATTAGAAATTGAGTCCTTGGTATCTCCATCTTTTACTCCTTTTCCTTCAAGGATAGGGGAGTCAATGAGAAGGGAACACTTAAATACTCTAGTATCCATCTTAGAACAAAGGGGAGAGATTCCACTTTATGATAAAAATATAGTTATTAAGACTACAGGGGGTATAAAGCTAAAAGACCAAGCATCTAACCTTGCTGTTATCATGAGTATAGTATCATCAGTTTATGATAAGCCCCTCCCAGATGATACGATATTTTTAGCTGATGTGGGCTTAACAGGAGAGTTAAAGAGAATACCTGCACTTGAGGCAAGACTTAGGGAAGCTGACAGGATGGGGATTAGGCTAGCATATATATCTCAAAGCCAAGATATAAAAATAAAATTAAACAAGCTTAAACTAGTTAAAAAAAGACTTTTAATAGATGTATTAAGGGCAGCATTTTAAAAAAAGCCTACTTGTATATACAAGTAGGCTTTTTTTTAAAAACCAAAGCTTTATTTCATTCCATAGATTCCTAATGTTTTAGTTCTTTGCAATTCTTTTTCAATAGTATCGGATAATTTAAAGTCTAGGGTGTTAGCAAGGGCTGTTAAGAAATAAATATAAGCGCCTATTTCTTGTTCTAGAACTTCCTTGCAGTTTGGGCAGATATCTCCGCTTATATGAGAATCAACCTTTTCAACCATATCTTCTAGGGATGAAGATTCAAAGTCCTGCTTTTTGGCATGTAATTCTATGCAACCACAAGAGGTTACTGATTTTGCTATTGCTCTATTAATTCTTGAGTTGTACTCTTGAAGTTTTGTCATAATATCCAAAATGCTCTTGTGCCTTACTAGGGAATGACTAACTTCATCTTGCAAACTATCAAATATATTTAGGTCCTTGTTGATATCCATATATACCTCCCTTATTAAGTTATAATCTCATTATACTTTCAAGACCTGATTTATGTCAAACTAATATAGAAAAAATTCACGAAATGGGATATTTTTAAGGCGAAAATTACTTAACGAATTTAGTTGACAGAAAATATATAATTATGATAGAATATAAACTTTACATATATGGCGTAATAGGTTATAATAATATGATGAAGATATATTATGGGGAGGAATTTGTTATGTTCAATGTAGGAGATAAGATAGTATACCCTATGCATGGGGCTGGTGTTATTGAAAGAATTGAAGAAAAAGAAATCCTTGGAGAAAAGAGAAACTACTTTATTATAAAAATGCCAATTGGGGATATGAAAGTGATGGTTCCAGTTGCTAATGTTGATGAAGTTGGGGTTAGGGAAATAATATCAAAAGAACAAGTTTTAGAAGTCATGGAGGTCCTTGAAGGGCATAAGACCAAGATGCCTCAAAATTGGAACAGAAGGTACAGGGCAAATATGGAGAGGATTAAAACAGGGGATATACTGGAAATAGCTTCTGTTGTAAGGAACTTAACCCTCTTAGATAATGAAAAAAGTTTATCAACAGGTGAAAGAAAAATGCTAAGCAATGCCAAGCAAATGCTCTTATCAGAATTAGTATTAGTTACTGAAGAAAGCATGGAAGATGTAGAAGAGAAGATGAATATAGCTATTTTAGAAAACGAAGGTTTTGCGGATGAAGACCTTGAAGAAAACGAAGAAGTTATTGACTTAGAAATGGATGGTAAGAAAAAAGAAGATCAAGCAAAAAATGAGAATTAACTAGTAATTCTTAATTAAAGTAGTTATAATAAAAAAGATAAGGAGGTGGGGAAATTGGTAAAAAAAGTTATGAGAGGTCTTATAGCTGTGTTTGGAATGCTTATAGGGTTTCTAGTTTACAGCTTCTTAGAAGACCTCAAAATAGTTGATTTAGATGGAGTTTTAGAAATTGTAGCCTTTATAGCTTCTATGGCGGTATTTGGAATTATATTTTTTATTCTTTCTTCTTTTATAATAAATAGGGGGCAAAAAATAGCAACAATTATAGAGAATGAACTCCAGAGATTTTCAATACAAAATATAGCCCTTGGGGCAACAGGTTTAATATTTGGTTTATTAATAGCTTATTTGATAAGCCAACCCCTTTATAGGATCAATATTCCATATGTGGGGGTGGTAGTTTCTATGGTCTTGTATATCTTATTTGGCTATCTAGGAATAACAATACCCAATAGGAAAATAGAAGATATAACAACTTCTCTAGGTAATCTTTCAGGAGGTCTAATTAACCCAAGGAGGACCTCAAGAGAAAAGACTAAGGCATCAGCAAGTTGTCCAAAGATCCTAGATACAAGTGTTATCATTGATGGTAGGGTGGCTGACATTGTAAAAACAGGCTTTATAGAAGGGCCTCTAGTTATACCAGTCTTTGTCCTAGAGGAACTTCAGCATATAGCAGACTCATCTGATGGCCTTAAGAGAAACAGGGGCAGGAGGGGTTTAGATATCCTAAATAGGATACAAAATGAATTAGACACTGAGATAATCATTCATGAAAAGAAGTTTGAAGACATATCTGAGGTTGATTCAAAGCTACTTAAACTAACCCAAATGCTACACGGTAAAATTATAACAAATGACTATAATTTAAATAAGGTGGCTGAAGTACAAAGAATACAGGTCTTAAATATCAACGAACTAGCTAATGCTGTTAAGCCAGTTGTATTACCTGGTGAAGAAATGGTCATCCAAGTTGTAAGAGATGGTAAGGAATCAGGCCAAGGACTTGCATATTTAGATGATGGGACTATGATTGTAGTTGAATCAGGTAGGAAGTTTATTGGGGAAACAATAGATGTAGTTGTGACATCAGTCTTACAAACTTCGGCAGGTAGGATGATATTTGCAAAGCCTAAGGTCTTATATGAAAATGCTGGTTAACTTACTTAAAGACCAAGTTAGATTTTTAGAGGTGGTTTAATGTATAAGGGAAGGTTCGTATCAGTTATTATAGCTGCAGCGGGCATGAGTAATAGGATGGGAAGTAAAATAAACAAGCAGTTTTTGCTTATAGATAATAAGCCAATTTTAGCCCATAGCATTGGGGCTTTTAATAGGCTTAAGTTTATTGATGAAATTATCCTAGTATCAAAAGCAGAAGAAGTAGACTACTGTAGAAAAGAGATAATTTATAAATATGGTTTTAACAAGGTAACAAAAATTGTAAAGGGTGGCAAGGAAAGACAAGACTCAATATACAATGGAATTATTTCATTAAATAATAAAACAGACATTGTCTTAACCCACGATGGGGCAAGGCCCTTTATAAAAAATGAAGCCATCATAAAGGGTATAGAAGGGGCTATAGAACACGGAGCTTGTGTTATAGGAGTACCATTAAAAGATACAATTAAGGTTATAGAGGATGAAAATATTGTCCACCACACACCTAAAAGAAGTCTTTTATGGGCTGCCCAAACTCCCCAATGCTTTCAAGTAAGACTTTTAAAGGAAGGCTATGAATATGCCATATCTGAAGGCATAGTAGGTACAGATGACAGTTCCTTAGTAGAAAAAAAGGGCTACCCTGTTAAAATGATTATGGGTAATTATGATAATATAAAAATAACAACACCAGAAGACTTAGTTATTGGAGAATCTTTTTTCAAAAACAATAATGACTACAGGCAAGAAATGACAATACCAAGGAGGAAGATATGAGAATAGGTATGGGTTATGATGTGCATGCCTTTTCTAAGGCTAGAAAGCTAATTATAGGTGGTGTTGAGATCCCCTATGACAGGGGCCTTTTGGGGCATTCTGATGCGGATGTCTTGGTCCATAGTATAATGGATGCAATCTTAGGAGGCCTGGCCCTGGGTGATATAGGTAAGCACTTTCCAGATACGGATCCTAAGTATAAGGATATTTCAAGCCTAGACTTGTTAAAAAAGGTAAATTTAATAATGAAGGAAAATGATTATGGGATAGGCAATATAGATGCTACCATAGTTGCTCAAGTTCCAAAGATGGCCCCTTACATTGAAGATATGAGACATAATATAGCTAAAGTCTTATCTTGCAGGGTAGAAGATATAAATATCAAGGCAACCACTACAGAATGGCTGGGATTTGAGGGAAGGGAAGAGGGCATAGGTTCTTATGCCATCACCCTACTTAAGAAAGAGATTGACAATAAGTAGAAATTTATATAAAATTATGCATATTGGCGACGATGGGGAATACTAGTAAAAAAATGGCCAAAGAGAGGAAATCATTTGCTGAGAGATTTCTGACCCTCTTTTTTATGAACCTAACCCAGAGCATTTAAAGAAATTTAAACGGTGGGACCGTTACAACCAATTAAGTGAACTTTTTAAAGTTTATTAGAGTGGTACCGCGGAAATTAAACCTTTCGTCTCTTGTTTGAGATGGGAGGTTTTTGTTTTTACTAATATAGATGGGGTGAATATAATGAAAATGTCAAAGATGTATATGCCAACCTTAAGAGAAGTTCCATCGGAGGCTGAAATACCAAGTCACCAACTTATGCTTAGGGCTGGGATGATCAGGAAATTAGTAAGTGGAGTTTACTCATACCTACCTTTAGGCTTTAGGGCAATTAAAAAGGTTGAAGAAGTAGTAAGGGAAGAAATGGATAGGGCAGGATCCCAAGAGTTACTTATGTCAGCCATCCAACCTAGGGAACTTTGGGAAGAATCAGGTAGGTGGGCTAACTTTGGTCCAGAAATGTGGAGGTTAAGGGATAGAAATGATAGGGAGTTTTGCCTAGGACCAACCCATGAAGAATACTTTACTAACTTAATAAAGGATGAAATTAAATCCTACAAGCAGCTCCCCCTTAATTTATATCAAATTCAAACTAAGTATAGGGATGAAAAAAGACCTAGATTTGGCTTGATGAGGTGTAGGGAATTTATAATGAAGGATGCCTATAGCTTTGATGTAGATGAAGAAGCAATGAAGGTTTCCTACCAAGAGATGTGGGATGCATATGATAAAATATTTACAAGGTTAAAGCTTAATTACAAGGTAGTAGAAGGAGATACAGGGGCCATGGGGGGGAAGGTCTCCCATGAATTTATGGCAATTTCAGATATTGGTGAAGGGGTACTTGCATATTGTAAAAATTGTTCCTATGCAGCAACTGATGAAAAGGCAAGAGTAGTTATCAAAGAAAGTGAAAACAATGAAGAACTACTTCCCTTAAAAGAAGTTTATACACCTGATGTTAAAACCATTGATGCCTTGTGTGAATTTTTAAATACTACACCTAATAAGTGTGGCAAGGCCTTAGTTTATACAGCAAAAGGTGAAGCACTTGTAGTTATAATACCAGGTAATAGGGAGTTAAATGAAACTAAACTTGCAAACTTTTTAAATTTGTCCTCCCATGACTTAATTATGGCTGATGAAGAAGTAATAAAGGAAATATCTAATTCTAACAAGGGTTTTACTGGCCCAATAGGCCTTAAAGAAGGAACAAAATTGTTAGTTGATAAGTCCATAACAAATTTAAAAAACATAGTTGTTGGTGGAAATAAGACAGACTACCATATCCTAAATGCCAACTTTGCCAGAGACTTTGCTGGGGTAGTTGTAGAAGACTTAATGATGATAGAAGAGGGAGATTTATGTCCTGTTTGCAATGAGCCTATCCACCTACAAAGGGGAATAGAAGTTGGTAATATATTCCAACTTGCTAATAAGTATAGCTCATCACTTAAAGCTAACTTTTTAGATGAAAATGGCAAGGCAAGGGACTTTTACATGGGAAGTTATGGGGTTGGAGTTTCAAGGACAGTGGCTGCAGTAATAGAACAATACCACGATGAAAAGGGTATTGTATGGCCTCTAGTAATAGCACCATACCAGGTAATAATAAGTGTAATGAATATTAAAAATAAAGAACAAGTAGACCTTGGTGAGGAAATTTATGATGCTTTAAGCAAAAAAGGCATAGAGTGCCTCTTAGATAATAGGAATGAAAGAGCGGGAGTTAAGTTTACTGACAGAGACCTTATAGGAATTCCTATACAAATTACAGTTGGTAAAAAAGCTGATGAAAAAATAGTTGAATTTTCATTAAGAAAAGATGGACAAAAAACAGAAGTATTTGCAAATGATATAGAAAAGCTTATTGAAAAGGCTTTTGATGATGAAGGTTTTAAGTTAAAATAAAGTATAGATAGGAGGTTTTTATATGAAAGATGTTAGAGTAAGGTTTGCTCCTAGTCCCACAGGTTATCTCCACATAGGAGGACTTAGAACAGCCCTTTACAACCATTTATTTTCAAAAAAAAATAAGGGTAAATTTATATTAAGAATAGAAGATACTGACCAAACTAGGTTTGTAGAAGGTGCTATTGAAAACTTAATTGAGTCCCTACACTGGGCAGGAATTGAGTATGATGAAGGTGTTTTTATAGAAAATGGCAAGGTGGTTGAAAGGGGAGAATATGGCCCCTACATTCAATCAAAAAGGCTCCACTTGTATAAAAAGTATGTTGATGAGTTAATAGAAAATGGCCATGCTTATTATTGCTTTTGCTCTAAAGATAGGCTAGAAAGCCTGAGAGAAGAACAAAAGGCCCTTGGAACAGTTCCTAAGTACGATGGATTTTGCAGGAATGTATCCCTAGAAGATGCTAAGAAAAGAATTGAAGCTGGTGAGGATTATGTTGTAAGGTTAAAACTCCCCCTTAATAGGGATATTAACTTTAAAGACTTAGTAAGAGGGGATATTACTATAAATACTAATGATATAGATGACCAAGTCTTGTTAAAATCAGATGGTTACCCAACCTACCACCTAGCTGTTGTAGTTGATGATTACCTTATGGGAATTAGTCATATAGTAAGGGGGGAGGAGTGGCTACCTTCAACCCCTAAGCATGTATATTTATATGAAGCTTTTGGATGGGAAAAGCCAGTTTATGTCCACCTACCAACTGTTTTAAATAGTGAAAGAAAAAAACTATCTAAAAGAGAGGGAGATGTCTCTGTAGATGACTTTAGGACCAAGGGTTACTTACCTGAAGGCCTTGTAAATTACTTGGCCCTAGTTGGGTGGTCCCCAGAAGATAATGAAGAACTCTTGTCTATGGACCAAATGATAGAAAAGTTTTCCTTTGATAGGGTTGCAAAAGCTGGGGGGATTTTTGACAAGGATAAGTTAGATTGGGTAAACGGCCACTATATAAGAAGTGAATCCCTTGAGAGAATAAAAAACCTAGCCCTACCCTATTTACTTGATGCAGGTTTTATTACACTTGACTTTGCAAAGGAAAACCCGGATTGGATGGATATTTTAGTAGATACAGTTAAGGAAAGCCTATCAAAGGTATCTGAAATTGTTGAAAAAACTTCCTTTATTTTTAATGAAAGTTTAGAAATAGAAAAATCTACCAGGGAGGAGTTTTTAAAAAGTGAAGAAACTCCTAGCCTTATGCAGGCCTTGATAGACGAAGCTAGTGGATATGAAAGCTTAAGCTTAGAGGATGCCAAGGGTTTTATGAAAAAAATTCAAAAGGCTACTGGGATTAAGGGCAAGAATTTATTTATGCCAGTAAGGGTTGCCCTTACAGGAAGTGAACATGGACCTGAATTAGTAAATGTCCTTTACCTATTAGGCAGGGATAAAATAATTGACAGGGCAAGGCATATATTAGTTACTAAGGAATAACTTATTGTATAAAGTAGCTTCTTAATGTAAAATGAGGATAGTATTAAATTGTGATATTATACTTTAAGAGACGCTTATATAGCAAGAAGATTTGTAGCAATTATAAAAATCGTCTCAAGCTTATTTGAGGCGATTTTTACTTAGCTAAAGGAGGAAGAAATGAAACTATACAATACCCTAAGCAGAAAAAAAGAAGACTTTATACCCATAAAAGAAAATGAGGTTAGCATGTATAATTGCGGGCCTACTGTTTATAATTTTATCCATGTTGGCAATGCTAGACCCCTAGTTACATTTGATACCTTAAGAAGGTTTTTTATATACTTAGGTTTTAAAGTTAATTTCGTAGTAAACTTTACCGACATAGACGATAAGTTAATAAATAAGGCAAGGGATGAAAACACTAGTGTTAAAGAAATAGCAGATAGGTATATAAAAGCCTTTAAGGAAGATGCTAGGGGGCTTAATATCTATGAATACAATACCATACACCCAAAGGCAACCGACTATATTTCTCAAATGATTGAATTTATAAAAGCCCTTGAAAATATGGGGGCTGCCTATGAAGTAGATGGAAATGTGTACTTTAGTATTGAATCTGCCAAAGACTATGGTAAATTAAGTAAAAAGAATATAGATGAACTTATAAGCGGGTCAAGAATTGATGTAAACGAAGATAAAAAAAACCCTATGGACTTTGTCTTATGGAAAAAGGAAAAACCCGGTGAACCTTCATGGGATAGCCCCTGGGGTAAGGGTAGGCCAGGCTGGCATATAGAATGTTCTGTAATGGCAAAAACCCTTTTAGGTGAAACCATAGATATCCACTCAGGTGGAGAGGATCTTCAGTTTCCCCACCATGAAAATGAAATTGCCCAATCAGAAACCCTATCTGGAAAACCCTTTGCAAACTTTTGGCTTCACAATGGCATGCTAACAGTAGATAACCAAAAGATGTCAAAGTCACTTGGTAACTTTTTTACCATAAAGGAAATTTCTGAGGAATATGATTTAGAAGTTCTTAGATTCTTTTTATTATCGGCCCACTACAGGTCTCCTATAAACTTTAGCAGGGAAGTTATGGACCAAAATAAAAACGCCCTAGAAAGGCTTTATAATGCCAAGAAAAGCTTAGAGTATTACTTAAGCCTTGACCTAAAAACAAAGCCACAAGAAGATGATGAACTTTATTCTACTTTAAATAAGTACAAGGAAGCTTTTATTTCATCTATGAGTGATGATTTAAATACTGCAGATGCCATAGCTGATATATTCGACCTAGTAAAATTTATAAATTTAACAGTAGATGAAAATTCAACAAGGGGCTTTGTAGAAGAAGCCTACAAGCTTTTTATGGAGCTATGTAAGGTTATTGGCATACTAGCAAAAGATGATGAAATACTTGAAGAAGATATTTTAAAATTGATAGAAGAAAGAAGTTTAGCTAGGAAAAATAAAGACTTTGCAAGGTCTGATGAAATAAGAGATGAATTATTAGAAAGAGGTATTGTCTTAGAAGATACTAGAGATGGTGTAAAATGGAAGAGGAATTAAATAGGGGTAATTTTATTGACGATTTAAGGGGCCAGGTAAATAAAGAAGACTTAAAAATGATGGCCCCCCTACAGCTTGCTTATATTGGAGATTCTGTATATGAATTGTATATAAGGACCATGATCCTATCTAAGGGGGGCAATGTCAACAAGCTTCATAAAAAGGCTATAAAATATGTAAAGGCCAATGCCCAATCTGCATCCTTAGAAAGGTTAGAAGAAGTATTGACAGATGAAGAAAAGACAATAGTAAAAAGGGGAAGAAATGCAAAGATTAACACCTCCCCTAAAAATGCTGATTTATTAGAATATAAAAGAGCAACTGGGTTTGAGTCCTTAATTGGCTACTTATTCCTTAGTAAGAAGGATAAAAGGCTTGTTGAGTTGATGGAGATAGCCCACAAAATGCCTATGGGGGAGGATACAAATGAAGGTTAAATTAATGCGATACACACCTGATGGAGAGAAACTTATAGCTTCAGCGGCTAAGCTTTGCTATTCATCTATTGGTGTTTCTGAAATAGAGGAGTCTTTGGATGAAGATAAGGTTGAATCCTTTTTAAATTTATTAGTAAAGCTAGGCCATGAAAGTCCTATAGAGCACATTTCTTTTACCTTTGCTATAGAAGGGGTTTCAAGAACCCTAACCCACCAACTAGTAAGACATAGGATTGCTAGCTTTAGCCAACAATCTCAAAGGTATGTTAAGCTTGACCAATTTGAATATATAATTCCCCCCCATATAGAAAGGGATGAAGGGGCTAAAAAGATTTTTAAAAAAAGCATGGAAGAATCTCAAAAAGCTTATGACCAACTTGTAGAAATCCTTTATAATAAGCATTATTTAGCTTATCTTGATTGTGGTTTTAACGAAAAGGAAGCAAAGAATAAGGCTGAAAAAGAAGCAATTGAAGATGCAAGATATGTATTTCCAAACGCTTGTGAAAGTAAGATTGTAGTAACAATGAATGCAAGGAGCCTTTTAAACTTCTTTTCCTTAAGGGCATGTAATAGAGCCCAGTGGGAAATTAGAAGACTTGCAATAGAAATGCTAAAAGAAGTGAGGAAGGTATACAAAACCTTATTTAAAAATGCAGGGCCTGGTTGCCTAAGGGGACCTTGCCCCGAAGGAAGTATGACTTGTGGGAAGATAATTGAAGTAAGAGAATTTTTTCAAGGGAATTTATTATAAAGGAGAATTATATGAAGGAGCAATATATAGCAGGAAGAAACCCCGTACTAGAGCTGTTAAAAACAGATAAGCAAATAGATAAACTTTACATTTTAAAGGGTGATGTAAAGGGGTCTATACAAAAGATTATTGGGATTGCAAAGGAAAGAAAGATAACAATGCAGCAAGTAGACAAGGTTAAGTTAGATTCTATGTCTGATGGTAATGCCCACCAAGGAGTAGTAGCCCTTGTTACAGGTTATGATTATTCCAGCATAGATGATATCTTAAAGCTAGCAAGTGATAAAAAAGAAGACCCATTTTTACTTATTCTAGATGGGATAGAAGACACCCACAACCTAGGGGCAATAATTAGAACAGCAGAGTCTGCTGGGGCTCATGGAGTTATAATACCAAAGAGAAGGTCGGCTATGGTAAATCAAACTGTCTATAAGAGTTCTGCTGGAGCTGTAGAGCATATGAAAATTGCCCAAGTTACAAATATTTCTCAAACAATTGATGAGCTAAAAAAATCAGGTATTTGGTTTTATGGAGCAGATGCAGATTCTAAGAACCCCTACTATAAGACAAAGTTAACAGGTCCTATAGGCCTTGTAATAGGTAGTGAAGGTAAGGGGATATCTAGGCTAGTTAAGGAAAAGTGCGACTTTCTTGTTTCCATCCCAATGAAAGGAGAAATAGGTTCTCTTAATGCTTCCTCTGCTGCTTCCATCCTAATATATGAAATCGTGAGACAGGCAAATGAAAAATAAAAAAAAAGAAAAAGAGTATTTGTTTGTCGATGGGTATAATATAATTAATGCTTGGGATAATTTAAAGGAACTTTCAAAGACAAACCTAGAAGAAGCAAGAAATGAGTTACTAGATATACTTGCAGAATACAAACACTATTCAGGTATAGAAGTATATGTAGTATTTGATGCTTATTCAGTAAAGGGAAACATAGGAAGTGAAGAATCCTATAAGGGAGTTTATGTTGTATATACAAAGGAAAATGAGCTTGCAGACCACTACATTGAGAGGGTCTTAAACGAAATAGGGAGGGACTTTAATATAAGGGTGGCTACTTCTGACTGGGTTGAGCAGCAAATAGTCCTATCACGTGGTGGGACAAGGCTTTCTGCTAGGGAATTAGAGGCTGAGATAGAATATTACAAGTCCTCTTTAAAGAGAAAGATGGAAAGGTCAAATTTAAAAAACAATACAGGCTTAGGCAAGTTAGAGGACTCTATAGTAAACAGGCTAAAAAATTGGGATAAAAAGATCTAAGGGTTACATTTACATCAAGGAGGTTATCATGGTCTTTAGAAGTTTAAGCTTAGGGTTTAAGGAAAAGTATCAGGAAAAATCAGATGATCAAGTACTTTTATTAGCTAACAATGGAGATTTAGATGCTCTTGAATACTTAATAATTAAGTATAAAAACTTAGTAAAGTCAAAAGTTTACACTTATTATATTACAGGCGCCGATAAAGATGATATAATACAAGAAGGCATGATAGGTCTTTATAAGGCTATAAGGACCTATGATGAAAAAAGATCAAGTTCTTTTAAGAATTTTGCAGAAATATGCATAAGTAGTCAAATAAAAAGCGCTATAAAAATGGCAACAAGGCAAAAGCACATGCCTTTAAATAAGTCTATTTCCTTTAACAAACCCCTAATAGAAGGTGGAAGGTCAAGCCTTATGGACACCTTAGAATCTTTTACAACAAAAGACCCTATGGACATATTTATTAGTAAGGAAGACTCGGACCTAATGGAAAAAAAGATTCAAGGGCTCTTAAGTAGCTTAGAAAAGGAAGTCCTTATAAACTACCTACAAGGAAAGACCTATCAAGAAATAAGCCAAATACTTAATATCACTCCAAAGTGCATAGACAATGCTATTCAAAGAATAAAAAAGAAGGTTCAAAGGTATATTTTAAAATAAATTATGGTAAAAAGTGATTTCTATTGACATTACTTAGAATAAAGAGTACAATATTTTATTGTAAGCCCACGTAGCTCAGTAGGTAGAGCACTTGCATGGTAAGCAAGAGGTCACCGGTTCAAATCCGGTCGCGGGCTCCATAAAGAAATAGAGACACACGGGCAAGTTTACTAAAAAAATACTTAGAGGAGGAATAAAAAAATGGGTAAGCAAAAATTTGAAAGAACCAAACCGCA
>CAZSLV010000039.1:0-17428 GCA_964607545.1 uncultured Gudongella sp.
ATTATTAACGAGCGGTCTTATCTAACCATCTCTTCGTAAACGGTCTCACCTGTTTGATTGCAAACAATCGAAACAGTACCGCCCTTGTAATCCCTGAAATAGCTGTTATTAGTACCGTTATTTTCTCTTATATAATTTAAGTTAGAATCCAAATTCCCTATTATCTCTTTCATAGAATTATCATCATCAATCTGAATTTTTAATTCTCTTTTTTCATATACCAAATTTGCTCCTCCTTGTTTGTTTTTATTTATATAGTAAATCATACCATAGGCCCTAGTATAATACTATTTATTTTAAGTTACTTTGCAATAAAAAGAAGCTCAAAATCGAGCTTCTTTTACTGCAAACTTTTGGGTTTGTCGAGTATTTCTTTATAAATTATCCCCTTTAAGATATCTTCTCTTACATCAAAGAATACCTCGCTAGTAATTTCAGTTTCTTCTATAGGAGTCAAATTAACTTGAGCTTCCTCCTCTTGCCAATACCTACCTTCTCTAAAAGTCTTCCTGTTTTCTTCAAGAGTAGCTTGCTTTTTTATAGGAGGATCTTTGACAAGAGGTTTTTTCTTATTCTGTGCCTCCATAGAAAATTCTTTCTCAATTTGGTCCCTGTACTCTTCTATAGTTTGCCTAAAGTTCTTTTTCTTTGGCACTTCTTGTCTTTTTGTAGCACTTTTATAGGAACTACCCCTAGGGTCTTGTTGAGATTTTCTCCTAGCATCTTGGGCTTTTTTCTTATCCTTTGAGCTTTTAATTAAAATATTAAAAACTGCCCAAATAATTAATAATACTATAGGACTACTCATTAAATCACTTCCTATTTCTGCTTTTTATCTTCATCGGCCACTTTTGAAATTGAAGTCCTCATGCTTGTATCTGCTAAGATATTTTTCATATTATAATAATCCATAACACCAATATTACCATCTTTAAATGCTTGGGCTAAGGCTAGTGGTACTTGAGCTTCAGCTTCTACAAGTTTAGCATTCATGGCTTGTACTTCTGCCTTCATTTCTTGTTCCTTAGCTACTGCCATTGCTCTTCTTTCTTCAGCCTTGGCCTGGGCAATTTTCTTATCTGCCTCTGCTTGTTCCATTTGTAATTTTGCCCCAATGTTTCTACCAACATCAACATCGGCTATATCTATTGATAAGATCTCAAATGCAGTACCTGCATCTAAGCCTTTTGAAAGAACTGTTTTAGAAATACTATCTGGATTTTCTAATACATGCTTGTGGGTTTCAGAAGAACCTACAGTTGTTACAATACCTTCACCAACTCTGGCTATTATTGTTTCTTCTCCTGCTCCACCGACTAATCTTTCAATGTTTGCCCTTACAGTAACTCTTGCCCTTGCTACAACTTCTATACCATCCTTAGATACAGCAGCAATTTGTGGAGTTTCTATAACTTTAGGGTTTACACTAACCTGTACAGCTTCAAGTACATTTCTACCAGCTAAGTCAATAGCTGCAGCTCTTGGAAAATCAAGAGGTATGTTTGCTCTTTGTGCTGCAATCAAGGCATCTACTAGGGTATTAACATTACCCCCTGCTAAATAATGGGCCTCTAATTCATCAATATCAATATTTAAACCTGCCTTTGTAGCTTTTATCATAGGGTTTACTATCCTACTTGGTATAACTCTTCTTAATCTCATCCCAATAAGTGTGGAAATTTTAACCTTTACACCGGCAAAGAAGGCTGTTATCCATAATCCTACTGGTACAAATGTAAAGAATAGCATTAATAAGATGATTATTGCCACTGCAATTCCTAGTGTTAAAAATAAACTTGAATCCATTATACATTCCTCCTAACAAATATTTTTGAACCCTCTACTTTTACTACCTTTACTTCAGTGTCCTTTGGTATATAGCCTGATTCTGCTAAAGCATCATACTTTTGAGAATCTATTACTATAAATCCAGAAGGCCTAAGTTCTGTTAGGGACACTCCCTCTAAGTTTATTAAGGCTGACATGGTATTTGTACTTAAATAACCCTTGTCGCTATCTAATTTATTTGTCAATATAATCTTACCTAGCAACTTGCTCTTAAAGCCTAACTTAACCATTATAATTCCTACTAAAGTAGTTATTATTATAGCTATGCTTAAGGATAAGAGGGCTGCGCTTAAGGAATCCATGGCAAGGGCTACCCCTGTAAGGACAAATATAATACCCCCAATGCCTGGTAGGCCAAAACCTGGAACGATACCTTCTATAATTAAAAGACCAAGCCCCACTATAAATAAGACTAGGGAAGTCCAGTTTGAGTTGCCTGCTAAGATATTACCTCCAAAATACAAACCAAAACCCATTAAGGAGATTGTTCCTCCTAGTCCAAACCCAGGTGTAAGAATCTCAATTACAAGACCCACAAAACCTAAAGTTAATAAAATCGTGCTAATATATGGGCTGGACACATACTTAGACAGCTTAACCTGCAAACCCTCATCCATTACTTCAATACTATCTGCATCAAGTCCAAATTCACTTAACATGACATTGTAATCTGACCCTAATAGGTCTGCTAAACCAAGTTCTTTAGCTTCCTTAGCTGTTAAGTTTAAAAGTTTACCCTTTTTTACAACCCCATCAATTTCAATATCACTATCAGCCATGGCCTCTATCAATAAGGGGTCCCTGTTCCTAAACTGGGCTGTATCTCTTAAGACCCCCCTCCACATAGAGAGGATCTTTTCTGTATTGGGTATAGTTTCAGCTGAACCAATTACTGCATTTTCAGACATTACTATGTGTTCTCCAGCTATTGTTATTAAGACCCCAGCAGAAGCAGCCTTATTGTTTACAAAGGTAATGGTTGGAATGTTAGTAGATAGGATGACATCCTTAATCTTAATTGATTCATCTACTACTCCCCCATATGTGTCTATTTCGAATATTATAGCCCTAGCGTTATTTTTATTTAAATCATTTACAACATCTCTAACATAATTGTGGGTTGCCCTATTTATCTCTCCTTTAATTGGCACAACATATGCTTTAGATGGCTCAGAAGCAAAAACATTAGTTGTAGTTAATAAAACTAACATTAGTATAAAAATTCTGCTTAAATTCTTTATTGCTTTCACCCTCTTCACCTCCATTTTTTGTCTACATACTCATAATACCCAATATAAAGATTTAAAAGCAAATAACCTGAGTTAACTCAGGTTATTTAAATATATTTCTCACTGCCCTATTTACCATGTTGCCATCAGCCATGCCCTTGATTTTTGGCATAACAGATTTCATAATAAGGCCAATATCTTTAACTGACTTAGCGCCTATTTCTTCTATGGTTTCTTTAACTATTTCATCTACTTCATCTTGTGTTAATTGCTTTGGTAAATATTGAAGGAGTATTTCTATTTCATTATTAGTCAAATCTACTAAGTCTTGTCTATTTCCTTTTTGGAATTCAGTAATTGCCATTCTTTTTTCTTTTAATTGCTTAGAGATTATCTCTAATACATCTTCATCATTAAGGTCTGTCCTAGTATCTACTTCTCTTTGTTTGATTGCAGACCTAATCATAATAACAGTATTTTTTCTTATAGTATCCTTGTCTTTAATGGAAGTCTTATAATCTCCCATAAGTTTTTCTTTAAGGGTCACAAATCCACCTTCTTTATAATACTCTTAGATACTTTAATAATTTAATTAAAACTTATTTTTTTTCTTTCTAGCTGCTTCAGATTTTTTCTTACGCTTTACACTTGGTTTTTCGTAATGCTCACGCTTTCTAACTTCCCCTATAACACCTGACCTTGCACATGATCTTTTAAACCTTTTAAGAGCATTATCAAGAGATTCATTTTCACCAACTTTGATTTCTGTCATTGATCCTTCCCTCCCCTCTCAACTACAAGAGTGTTACAATACTGCCAATAAATGTAGCTTGCACACTTAATTATTATACAATATATATATAATTATTTCAACTCTTTTTAACCAGGTGGCCACAACATTTCTCTTTTACCTAGTACATGAAAGTGTATGTGGTCTACTGTTTGTCCACCATCTTCCCCGCAATTATTAACTACCCTGTAGCCCTTTGATAAGTTAAGCTTTTCCCCTAACTTAGGGATTAGCCTTAAAATATGGCCCATCAAGAGGTCGTGTTCTTCCTTTACATCATCTAGGGACTTTATGTGCTCTTTTGGCACAATTAAAAAGTGTACTGGTGCTTGAGGATTTATATCCTTAAATGCAATAACCCTATCATCCTCATAAATCAAATCACTAGGTATTTCCTTGTTTGCAATTTTACAGAATAAGCAATCCATATAATCACCCCCTTACACTAGTTTACCTTCTAGGTATTCAGAACTTGCCTTACTTATTTTAACATTCCTTACTTGTCCTATTATATCACAATTTGAATAAACCCTCGACCTTATATAATTACTTGTGTAGCCTTCGTAAATATTAGGGTCTTTTTTGTCTTTTTCTTCAAATAAGACAGCAACTTCCTTATTTAAAAATTTATCATGAAAGTTATTAGCTAATTCTTCTGAAAGTTTACTTAAGGCTTCACTTCTTAAATTTTTAACCTCTCCATGTACTTGGTTTTTCATTTCTGCGGCTATTGTCCCTCTTCTTTTAGAGTATTTAAAGACATGAATTCTTGAAAACCCTATTTCTTGTACAAACTTTAAGCTTTCATTAAATTCTTCATCACTTTCTCCAGGAAATCCAACTATTATATCTGTAGTTAAGCCAACATTTGGCAAGTATTCTTTAATTAAATTTACCTTTTCCCTATACTCCTTGCTTGTGTACTTCCTGTTCATTCTTTTTAAAACCCCATCAGACCCACTTTGTAAGGACAAGTGGAAGTGGTCACAAAGCTTTTTATTTGTGGAAATTCTCTTCATAAATTCCTCATCTATCAGGTTAGGTTCAACCGAACTCATCCTTATCCTATCAATACCCTCAATTTGACTAATTTCATCAATAAGGTCGATAAGTTTCATCCCTTCTGCCCCCTTGCCAAAGGAAGCAATGTGGATACCGGTTAAAACAACTTCCTTAAAACCAGCCCTAGCTAGTTTTTTGCTTTCCTCAATTATATCTAAGGAATTTCTACTCCTTATAGGCCCCCTGGCATAGGGGATTATACAATAACTACAAAATTGATTACACCCATCTTGAATTTTTAAAAAAGCCCTTGTCTTAGACCTAATTTGGTCAATTTTAATCTCTTCAAACTCCTTATAGGTCTTTACTTGCCTGACTATGTTGATTCTTTTTCTTGTAGCCATGCTTTCTTCACATAAGTTTACAATCTCATTTCTTTCACTTGTTCCAATAATTACATCAACATCTTCTATCTTTTCTACTTCTTCAGGAGAAACTTGTGAATAGCAACCTACAACAGCCACTACCGCGTCTTTATTTATCCTCTTAGCCTTTCTAATAAATTGCCTTGATTTTCTATCAGACATATTTGTTACTGTACAAGTGTTAATGACATATATATCTGCGTATTCATCTTCTCCTACTAGCTCGTAGTTCTTTTTAGTAAATAATTCTTCCATAGCTTCTGTTTCATATTGGTTGACCTTACAACCAAGGGTATGAAATGCAACCTTTAACACTTAAATCACTCCTATATCTCCTAGCTCATACTGGATAAGAGAAGAGGTTATAAAACCTGCAGTTTCTGTCCGTAAGATCCTAGGTCCCAAACTTACTATTTTTGCTCCAACTTCTACCAAGCTTTTTATTTCCCCTTCCTCAAACCCACCTTCTGGTCCTATAAATACATAAATATCTTCTACATTTGGAAGAGACTTTAAAACATCCTTTATACCTAAATTTTCTTCTAGTTCATAAGGAACTAGGATAAGCTTATTTTCTAAAACTTTTAAGCCTTCTTTAAATGACATGACCTTGTGAACTTGTGGAATTATATCTCTTTTTGATTGTTTTGCAGCTTCTTCTACAATGGACATCCACCTTTGTAACTTTTTTTCTTCCTTCTTATCATCAAGTTTTACTATGGACCTATCACTTAGGATAGGAAAAAAGCTATAAACACCTAATTCAGTGTTTTTTTGTAGGATAGTTTCCATCTTACTTGATTTTGGAAGGCTTTGAAATAAGTGGATTTTAATATTTGATTCGCTGGTCTTTTCTTTTTTATAAATAATTTTTGCTTCTACCTTATTACTTTCAATTGCCTCAATTGAACATATATAAGTTTTTTTATCACTTACCACTTCTATCTTGTCCTTTTCTTTCATCCTTAGGACATTTTTTATATGGTTTACATCTGGCCCAGTAATTATAAAGCATTTTGTTTCCTTGTCTAAATAATTAGTAAAAAACCTATGCATAATTATCATGCCTTGTAATTATTGCTACCCAACCATTGATTTGAAGAATTTCTAAAGTCTTAAACCCATTATCCTGGAGGGCTTTTTGAACTATAGGAAGCTTTGCCTCTATAATTCCTGAAGCAATAAAGATACCATCCTTATTTAAGTGGTTACTTATATTTGGAACCATGCCAACTATTATTTCAGCTATTATATTTGCTACTATAATATCAGCCCTTCCCTTTACTACTTCAAATAAGTCTCCTTCTTTAACTTCTACCCTATCCTTTAGTCCGTTTTTTTCAACATTTTCTTTACTTATCTTAACGCACATGGGGTCTAGGTCTATGGCTAAAACAGACTTTGCCCCAAGCTTTGCCCCAATAATGCTTAAAATACCACTTCCACACCCAATATCAAATAAGACCTTGCTATTGTCCACATACTCTTCCAAGGCCCTAGCACACATAATTGTAGTTTCATGGGAGCCTGTTCCAAAGGCCATTCCTGGGTCTAGTTCAATTACAATCTCATTGTTTTTTTTAACATAATCTTCCCAGGAAGGTTTTATAACTAGGTTTTTTGTAATGTGTTCGGTCTTATAGTGGATTTTCCAATTTTCCGCCCAATCAATTTCATCAACCCGATTTGTAAAAATCTCCCCTAAATTATCTCTTGTAATTCTATCTTCTAAAGTCTTATATATTTCCTTAACCTTGGAGTATTCGTTAAAATAAGCCTTTATTACTAGGTCCTTATCCTTGTATCTTATTACATCATCATCTATATAATCCCATTTTGCTTTATTCTTTTTAAAGTCTTCTAAGTCTTTGGGGTCTATTATCTCTAAGCCTGTGGCACCATTTTCATATAAAATAAAGGTTACTAGGTCCTCATGTTCATGTGATGTTTTAACAATAATTTCTACCCATTCCAAAATATCACTTCCTCATTTGTTTTCTGTGATAATTATATCTTAAATCCCATATATAATCTAGTAAAAAGAAACAACCACCTAGGTGGTTGTTAATTGAAAGCATCTTTAACTTTTTTGAAAAAACCTTTTTTCTCAGGTGACTTATATTCTTCTCCCATACTTTCTGAGTACTTTAGAAGGTTTTCCTTTTGCAAATCAGTAATATCTTTAGGTATAATGACTTTTACTGTAAAGAATAAATCTCCTTTACCTAGGCCCCTTACATTTGGAACCCCCTTATGCTTTAGTTTAAAGGTGGTATGGGAATCTGTTCCATGGGGTAGGTCAAATTTCTCTATCCCTTCTAGGGTAGGCACTTCTATTTGTGAACCCAGAATAGCTTGGGTGTAAGTTATAGGAACATCTACAAGTAAATCTAAGCCTTCTCTAGCAAATACTGGGTGTTCTTTTACTGAAATATACAAGTACAAGTCTCCAGGCGGCCCACCTTTTTCTCCTGCATGTCCTTCTCCTCTTACCGACATAATCGAACCAGTATCTACACCAGGAGGAATCTTTACATTAATTTTTTTAGTTTTTACAATCTTACCCTGGCCATGGCAGGTATCACAGTGGTCCTTTATTATCTCCCCTGTACCATTACATTCATCACATTCTCCCACTTGAACAAACTGCCCAAAAGGGGTTTGTTGGGCATACCTAATTTCACCTGTCCCATTACACTTATTACAAGTATCCTTACTTGTACCAGGTTTTGCCCCGCTTCCCTCACAAGTAGTACATGTTTCATACCTTCTTACCTGTACTTCTTTTTCAACTCCAAAGACAGCTTCCTCAAAGTCTATGCTTATTCTTTGTTCTAAATCAGGTCCCCTTGCAGGACCCCTTCTCCTACTTCTACTAGACCTAGAACCAAAACCACCAAATACATCAAAGATATCTCCAAATATATCTCCAAAGTCTCCAAAATTACCAGAACCTGCCTGGGGGTCTATGCCTGCATGCCCAAACTTATCATATCTTTCTCTCATTTGTGGATTACTTAAAATTTCATAAGCTGCACTTACTTCCTTAAAGTTTTGTTCAGCTTCTTCATCATTTGGATTTAAATCTGGATGATATTTCTTAGCAAGCTTCCTATAGGCCTTTTTAACCTCATCTGTACTTGCATTTTTTTCTATGTGGAGTATTTCGTAAAAATCCTTCAATAATGTACACCATCTTCCATATAATATTCATAAGTAGGGCTAAACTCTTAAGAGTTTAGCCCTGTATTATTAATCTTCATCTACTACTTCATAGTCAGCATCAACAACATCTTCATCTTGGCTTGTTTCTTGGCCTTGTGCCTGACCCTCTTGAGTAGTTTCATAAAGCTTCTGAGAAATTGCATGGAATTCGTTTGTTAGTTCCTCAGTTTTTTTCTTAATATCCTCTATATCATCGCCTTCTAGGGCTTTTTTAAGAGATTCTAGTTTTTCTTCTACTTTAGACTTTTCATCTGCATTTATCTTATCTTCTAGTTCTTTTAAGGTTTTTTCTGTTTGATAAACTATTGAATCACCATTATTTCTAACTTCGATACTTTCTTTCTTAATCCTATCTTCTTCAGCAAATCTTTCAGCATCTTTTACCTTTTGCTTTATTTCTTCTTCACTTAGCTTGGTTGATGCAGTAATTGTAATTTTTTGTTCTTTACCAGTTCCTAAGTCTTTTGCACTTACATTTACAATCCCATTAGCATCTATATCAAATGTTACTTCTATTTGAGGGACCCCTCTTGGTGCAGGTAGTATACCTGTAAGCTGGAACCTACCTAGGGTAACATTGTCATTAGCCATTTGTCTTTCTCCTTGAAGGACATGGATGTCAGTAGATGTTTGGTTGTCAGATGCAGTTGTAAATATTTGAGATTTCTTAGTTGGTATAGTTGTATTTCTTTCAATTAACTTAGTTGTAACTCCACCTAGGGTTTCAATACCTAAAGATAGTGGGGTAACATCTAAAAGTAGTAGGTCTTTAACTTCCCCACTTAAAACTCCACCTTGAATAGCTGCACCTAGGGCAACACTTTCATCAGGGTTAATATCTTTTTGTGGTTCTTTTCCAATTAATTTTTTAACAGCATCTTGAACAGCTGGAATTCTTATTGAACCCCCAACAAGCAATACCTTTTCAATATCAGAAGCTGATATTCCAGCATCTTTTATAGCTGCCTTTACAGGTTCAATTGTCTTATCAATTAAATCAGATGTTAATTCATCAAATTTAGCCCTGGTAATATCCATATTTAAATGTAGTGGACCAGCTGCAGTAGCAGTTATAAATGGCAAGTTGATGTTAGTTGATTTTGTTGTTGATAACTCTTTTTTAGCTTTTTCAGCAGCTTCTTTTAATCTTTGAAGAGCCATGTTGTCTGTTCTTAAGTCAACCCCATTTTCTCTTTTAAACTGATCTGCTATATGGTCAATTAATTTATTGTCAAAGTCATCTCCACCTAGGAGGTTATTTCCCCTAGTTGCTAGTACTTCAAAAACCCCATCACCTAATTCAAGTATGGAAACATCAAATGTTCCTCCCCCAAGGTCAAATACCATGATCTTGTGTTGACCTTGTTCCTTATCTAAACCATAGGATAAGGCAGCAGCTGTTGGCTCGTTAATTATCCTCTTAACGTTTAAACCTGCTATTTTACCAGCATCTTTTGTTGCTTGTCTTTGACTATCTGTAAAGTAGGCTGGAACAGTTATAACAGCATCTGTTACTGTTTCACCTAGGTAGCTTTCTGCATCTGCTTTAATCTTTTGGAGAATCATAGCTGAAATCTCTTCAGGACTATATTTCTTGCCATCAATTTCAGTTTTATAATCGCTACCCATATGTCTTTTGATAGATTGAACTGTCCTATCTGGATTAGTGATAGCTTGTCTTTTAGCTGTTTCTCCTACTAACCTTTCCCCATCCTTTGTAAAAGCTACTACAGAAGGGGTGGTCCTATTTCCCTCAGCGTTAGGAATAATAACAGCTTCTCCACCTTCCATTACAGCTACAGCTGAGTTTGTAGTTCCTAAATCAATACCTATAATTTTACTCATTCTTTTTCCTCCCCTATTATTGTGACACTATAACCATTGCTGGTCTGATCACTTTTTCATTTAACATATAACCTTTTTGCAATACTTCAATTATTGTTCCCTTTTCTTCTTCACTTTCTAGTGTAGAAACTGCATGGTGAAAATTTGGATCAAATTCCTTGCCCAAGGCTTCTATTTCTACAATGTTGTTTTTTTCTAAACTTTCTATAAATTGCTTTTCTATCATTGCTACACCTGAGTAGAATAAGTCTTCCTTATCTTCACATGTGGATAAGGCTCTTTGAAAGTTGTCGAGGACAGGAAGTATATCCACTGCAATTGATTCAATTCCATACTTTATGGAAACTGCCTTGTCATTTTCTGTCCTTCTCTTATAGTTTTGGAAATCTGCTTGGAGACGAGTTAATTTAGTTTGCAAGTCCTCAAGTTCTTTTTCTTTTTCTTTAATTTTACTCTTGTAGTTTAGAATGGCTTCCTCCTCCTTTGGCTCGCTAAGGACTTGTTCCCCATCTATTTCTTCTGACTTTAAACTATCGTCCTTCATCTTGTTTTCTTCTATAGTCATCTTATCACCTCTTAACTCAATAGTTGTTATTAATAATTTCTGAGATATTTTCAGAAAATATTTTTAGTGTCTTTATAAGCTCTAGGTAGTTCATCCTAGTTGGTCCTATAATTCCTATTTTACCCAAAGTTTCACCTTCAAGCTTGTAGGTAGCCGTTATAATGCTACATTCCTTGACAGGAACATAAATGTTTTCAGCACCTATCATTATGTCAATGTCCTTATTATCCATAAGGAGTAGGTCCATTAGGTCGTTTTTATCTTCGATAAATGAAATAATTGATTTTACCCTGTCAATATCCTTATACTCAGGAAAGTTTAAGAGCCTTGTTATACCATCTGAATAAAGTTCTATGGTATCCATACTACCTATAGACTTGCCTAAAATAGGTATGATATCTTCAATCATTCCCTTGTACTTGTAAAAGTCCCTAAATAGTTCTTCATTTAATTTTTTATCAATCTCATAAAAAGAACGATTTTTTAACTTTTTATTTAGCATATTGGTAATCCTATTAAGTTGATCTTCTGGGATCCTCTCCTCCATATTAAAGATAGTGTTTTTTATTATTCCACTTTCATTTACAACTATCAATAAAATTTGATTTTTATCAATTGGCAGGAGTTGGATATGCCTAATCTTTGTTTCCTTTTGCTTTGGTGAGAGGGCTATAGCAGTATAGGAAGTTATTTGAGATAAGAGCTTAGAGGAATTTAATATTAACTGTTCTATCTCCTTGCTTTCTTCCTCAAGTATCCTCTTAATGTCAGATTTCTTCTTTGTATCATTCTTATTGTCTTTAAGCTCAAGTAAATTATCTACATATAACCTATACCCCTTGTCAGAAGGAATCCTACCAGAAGATGAATGAGTTTTTATTAAATACCCCATATCTTCAAGGTCAGACATTTCATTCCTAATAGTAGCTGGGGATACACCTAAGTTGTAATCCTTTGATATGGTCCTAGAACCTATAGGCTCAGCAGAACTTACATAGCTTTCTATTATAGCATATAAAACTTTTAATTTTCTTTCATCCAACATATAATCACCTCTAAATTCAATTTGGATGATTGTTAGCACTCTGACTGAGTGAGTGCTAATCCTATATATAAATTACCACCTATAGGGTCAATTGTCAACAGTTTTTACAAGATTTATATAAAATCTACCTCAACTAAATTACTTAAGTCTAAACCTTTTTTGCTTAACTTAATAGAAGGGCCTGTATCTATTAGCAAACCATTTTTTATATGCCTTTCTATGGGGTCTTTGTACTTTTCCATAAGGATATGGGAAAACTTATCTTCATAGTCTTTTTTTATTATCCCCTTGTTCATCCTAATAGCAAGTATTAGGTATTCAGCTTCTTTTAGTTTAATATCTATACTTTCACTACCTCCTATTGGGAGTTTTCCCTCTTGTATTTTTTTAAAGTACATGTCAAATTTACTTTCATTCCAATACCTTTTATCATCTATGTTTGAATGACTTCCTAGGCCAAGACCTAGGTAGGGTTTCAATTCCCAGTAGCCAATATTGTGTTTAGATTCAAAGCCTAGCTTGGCAAAGTTAGAAATTTCATATTGGATAAAATTATTTTCCTCTAAAAACTCTACCCCTTCATGATACATTTTTCTTTCTTCCTCTTCACTTGGCATTTTAAGCAGGCCTTTTTGCTTCCATGTATACATTAAAGTTCCTTCTTCTAAGATTAGGCCATACATGGATATATGAGATAGGCCTAAGTCAATAACTTCCTTTAAGGAACGCTTAAAGTCTTCTAGGTCCTCATTGGGTAGGCCAAATATCAAGTCCCCACTTATATTTGAAAAGGAATTCTCTTTTAATATTTGCAGGGTCCTTATAACATCTATTTTATTGTGAATTCTTCCTATAGACTTAAGAGTTTTATCATTCATAGATTGTATGCCAAGGCTAAGTCTTGTTATACCTGCCTTTTTATATGAAATAGCCTTGTTATTATTTAATGTCCCTGGGTTTACTTCTATAGTAATCTCAGCATCTTTTGAAATTTCAAAGTCTTTATTTAAGGTCTCTAAAAGGATTTCAATCTTTTCCCCCTCAAGGACAGAAGGGGTCCCCCCACCTATAAATACGCTGTCTACTTTGTATCCCCTAGCCTTATCTTTAAGCATTGATACTTCCTTTAACAAGTATGAGAAATACTTTTCCTGCAAGTCCTTATTAGTAGGGATAGAGATAAAATCACAATAATGACACTTCTTTTCACAAAATGGTATGTGGATATATAAAGCTAAATTTTTCATTATAACCTCCAAATAAAAGAGTACACAAGTTGTGTACTCTATTTATCGTCATATTTTAAGACAGTTAAAAATGCTTCCTGAGGTACATCTACAGATCCAATCTGTCTCATTCTCTTCTTACCAGCCTTTTGTTTTTCAAGGAGCTTTCTCTTTCTTGAGATATCTCCCCCATAACACTTGGCTAAGACGTCTTTTCTTAGGGCCCTAATGGTTTCCCTAGCAATTATCTTATTACCAATACTCGCTTGTATTGGGACTGCGAATTGATGTCTTGGTATTATATCAACTAGTCTTTCAGCTATAGATCTTCCTCTTTCATAAGCCTTTTCTTCATGGACTATAAGGGAAAATGCATCGACTAGCTCCCCATTTATTAAAATATCCATCTTAACCAAGTCACTTTCCTTATAACCCATTAACTCGTAGTCAAAGGAAGCATAGCCCCTAGTTTTTGATTTTAAGGCATCAAAGAAATCGTAAATTACTTCATTAAGGGGGAGTTCATAGTTTAAGACAACCCTTGTTTCCTCAAGGTATTGCATATCCTTAAAGACCCCTCTCTTGTTTTGGCAAAGTTCCATAATAGACCCTACATAGTCTGTTGGTGTCATAATGGCAGCCTTTACAATGGGCTCTTTCATACTAGCTATTTCTGTTGTAGGTGGAAGGTTTGATGGGTTTTGTATTTGTAACTCTTCTCCGCTTGTCTTTGTAACCTTGTAAATTACACTTGGGGCTGTTGTTATTATGGATAGGTCAAATTCCCTCTCTAACCTTTCTTGTATTATCTCCATATGAAGGAGGCCTAAAAACCCACACCTAAATCCAAAGCCAAGGGCTACTGATGTTTCAGGTTCAAAGATTAAGGCTCCATCATTAACTTGTAGCTTTTCTAATGCTTCTCTTACAGTGTTAAAATCTTCCCCTTCAGCCGGGTATATACCACTGTATACCATAGGTATTACTTTTTTATAGCCTGGTAGGGCCTCTTTTGTAGGGTTTAGTGTCTCTGTTATAGTATCTCCTACCCTAGCTTCTTTTACATTCTTTATACTTGCTGTTAAATACCCTACTTCACCAGGCCCAATAGATTCTAGAGGTATATGTTTTGATGTGTTTACTCCAACTTCTGTTACTTCAAATTCCTTGCCAGTAGCCATCATCTTAACATTCATACCAGGAGATACCCTACCTTCAAAGACCCTTATGTAGCAAGTTACTCCCTTGTAGGTGTCATAATAGGAATCGAATATTAGGGCTTTTAAAGGTGCATTTTCATCCCCACTTGGTGCAGGGACCTTCTTTACTATCTCTTCTAAAACAGCCTCTACATTAATCCCATCCTTAGCAGATATCATAGGGGCATCTTGGGCTTCTATTCCAATTATATCTTCTATTTCTGTTTTAACTTCATCAGCCCTGGCACTTGGCAGGTCAATTTTATTTATAACTGGTAAAATTTCCAAGTCTTGGTCTAAGGCTAAGTAAACATTAGCTAGGGTTTGGGCTTCAACCCCTTGGGTTGCATCAACTACTAAAATAGCCCCTTCACAGGCAGCAAGCGACCTTGAAACTTCATAGTTAAAGTCTACATGACCAGGAGTGTCAATTAAGTTTAATATGTACTCTTGTCCATCTCTTGCCTTATAGACTAATCTTACAGCCTTTAATTTTATTGTGATTCCTCTTTCTCTTTCTAAATCCATTTTATCTAAAACTTGTTCCTGCATCTCTCTGGAAGTAAGCATGCCTGTAATTTCTATTAACCTATCTGCAAGTGTAGATTTTCCATGGTCTATATGAGCTATAATAGAAAAATTTCTAATATTTTTTTGATTAATCCGCATAATATTCCTCCTAATAATTAACTAAAATGCCTCCCTTTGGGAGGCTAGTCTATATCTCCAAACCGATCATCTATTGGAAAATACCTAAATCCAGTTACACCTTTTACAGATTTTTTCGATATAGGGCCAAAATACCTGCTATCCTTACTGGCCCCTTCTGCCCTATTGTCTCCTAAAACAAAAAGCTCACCTTCAGGTACTATCCAAATGCTATTATCATAAGCATAAGTGTAAGCATCTGTATCTAGGTAGTCTTCATCTAAAAGCTCATCATTTACATAAACCTTGCCATCGATTATTTCAACCTTATCTCCCGATACCCCAATTACCCTTTTTATATAATCCTTGCTAGGGTTATCAGGTGCTTCTAATACTATAATATCCCCCACCTCGGGCCCCCCAAAGTATAGGGGTATTTTTAAGGCAAAGAGCCTATCTTTTTCCAATAGGGTTGGGTACATAGAATTTCCCAAAACATAAGTTGTATTAAATACAAATGTCTTTATCAATAAGGCTATGGCTATAGCAAGTCCTATGGACTTAATCCACTCAAAAATTTCTGTGTTTGGTTTTTTTTCTTCTTCTGTCATTATATAATCCCCTTTGATACAAGTTAAAAAATTATTTTTTAATCTTTATCCTATTTTCTTTAATCTTCTATTCTTCCACTAATTATTATATCATTAAATACTGTGAAATCAATAAATAAGATAAAGTGTATCTTGTTTACTTTGAAAAAATCTTACTAGGCCTTTGTAAGAGTGCATAGTAATCGTATTCTTAGGACTTATTTTTGCTTGCAATTTGCTAGTAATCATGGTACAATAACTTTTGTTAGATCAGAGGAGGTGAAATAATGGCAAATATTAAATCAGCAGAAAAGAGAATTCGTGTTACTGCTAGGCAAACTGCCCTAAACAAAAGTAAAAAAACTGAAATTAAGACATATATTAAGAAATTTGATGTTGCTTTAGCAAAGGGTGATATTGATGAAGCAAGATCATTATTAAAAACTATAGACAAGAAGCTTAAAAAAGCTGCCCATCACAAGGTAATTCATATGAATGCTGCATCAAGAAAAATAAGTAGATTATCAAAATCTCTTAATAAGGCTGTATAAAAATAACTTCGGGAAGAGCCGAAGTTCTTTTTTTATTTGTTAGGAAAGTTCTACTATCCTAACAAATAGAAAATAAAGCTTGTAGGGGATTATCCCCTGTCGTATTAAGGAAGGTGCCAAGATGCGCGGGCAGCGTCGTAGATGCTTTTTTATACCTTATTAGTTAATTTAATTAATAGTAACTCCAATTCAAGTTTTTGATTACTTGACTTAGTCTTGATATTTTTATCTGTTTCTAAAATATCTTCTAGTATCTTATATAACCTACTTGGTGTAAAAGTATTAACTGTTCTTTGAAGTTTTGAAAACTCATAGGGTTTTATGCCAAGCTTTGCTTGTATCTCATTGTTGCCATAGCCGTAAATGCTATATTGCTTTATGGCATTTATTAACCTAAACTGTCTAGCTATCATAAATAAAATCTTACCTATTGGTTCATTCATGGCATAAATATCGTTAAAAATCAAAATGGCCCTATCGCTTTTACTATCACTTATTGCCTCTAATAAGTCAAAGATATTCTTATCTAGTGTTTTAATAAGAACCCTATCCATCTCTTGATTAGTAATTTCTTTGGTTTGGCTAAGGGTAGCTAATTTCTTAATTTCATTTTCTAAATCATAAAGGTTTGATTCTATATTTCTACTTAAGTAATTACTGTGATTTAAAAAATAAGAAATATTTGATTGACTTAAATTTTTACCATAGGATAAAAACCTATCTAAAATCCACTTATTTAAGTCACTCCCCTTTAGTTTTTCAAAGTTTACATTATAATTTTTATCTTTTACATACCTATATAACTTTGTTGTCTTTTTAATTGAAGACTTCCTATCTAATATAATTAAGACTTGATGGCTTCCTAGGGTCTTTAAGTAGTCTATAAGTTTATCTTGATTTTTTGTTAAATCTTCCATAGCCTCTGGATTATTTAAAATAACAAGTCTCCTCTTTGATAAAAATGGTAGGGTTTCACAACTTGATTTTATAGAATCAAGATCTGAAATTTTCCCATCCAAATAGGATAAGTTTATTGATTTTAAATCTTCTGTAAGCATTTTATCAATAAAAAATTCTAGGGCCTTATCCATAAGGTAAATTTCTTCCCCGCAAAAAAAATATAATTCTTTCACCTTTTCTTTATTTACTTCCTTTATAAATTCATTATAATTCAAACCTTAAGTCCTCCTTAACCCTTCTGTATTGTCTTACACTTAAAAAACATAAACTCAAGTATAAT
>CAZSLV010000040.1:0-16374 GCA_964607545.1 uncultured Gudongella sp.
AGATTTGTTAGAGAACTAGAAAAATATAGGTGGCAAGCCCCAGATGAATTAGATGGAAATAAACAAAGGGTAACAGTAGATGATTTAATCCTTCATTGGAGAAGTGAACTTAACCGAATCAATGCAGATCAATTGGAAGGTGTAGAACTTACAGACAATGAATTTGCCCAAGTTATGTCAAAGGTTAAGCAAATAGATAATAGCTTTGAAGCTGCAAAGATTCTTGCCATGGAAGGGTCTACTGGTAAAATTGATGGAATATACAGGGATGATAATCCTAGAATCACACGAAAACAAATTACCCTTACAATTTTTAAAAAAGCAGAAGTAAGGGGTGGAGATTCATCCTATAAGATAGCTAGAGAAGTAGCTACAGAAAAAGGCAATAGGTTTGATATTATTCTTTTAATTAATGGTTTGCCCCTTATAAATATTGAGCAAAAGCGAACCGATAAGGCTTTGGTAGAGGCATTTGGCCAATTTAGAAGGTATTATATGGATGGGGAATATATAAATACCTTTATGGCATTTTCACAAATGATGGTAATTACCTCCGAAGTTGCTACAAGGTATTTTGCTAGCCCAAAAACCATAAATGACTTTAACTTAAGCTTTGTATTTAATTGGGCAGACAAGGATAATACTCCTATAAATAATTGGAAAGATATAATAGCCCATTTTTTAATGATACCCATGGCCCACCAACTAGTAGGAGATTATTTAATTATAGATGAGGCAGAAGAAGAGGAAAATAGAAGGCATATGATTATGAGGCCTTATCAAGTTTACGCCTTGCAAGCTGTAGAAGGGGCTGCTTTTGGTTGGGATAATGAGGATAAGATTCCACACGGTGGTTATGTTTGGCATACAACAGGTTCAGGTAAAACAGTCACATCCTTTAAAACAGCCCTATTTTTATCAACAAGGGGAGGTTTTGATAAGGTTATATTTTTAGTCGACAGGAAAGAACTAGATAAGAAAACTATTGAGAACTTTAAGGCCTATGCATCCTATGAACCAGTAAGAGTTGATGATACAAAACACACCTATCACTTAAAAAAGGAACTTTTATCTGTTAAAAAAGGAATAGTAGTAACTACTACTTATAAACTAAGCAATTTAGTTAAAGACCTAGTCGAAGCAGAGGATTTTAACCTTTCCAATAAAAAGCTAGTTTTTATAATTGATGAAGCCCATAGGACAACAATGGGGGAAATGATGGTAAATATTAGGTCTTATTTTAGGAAAAATTCCCTCTTTTATGGTTATACAGGAACTCCTTTATTTGATGAAAACCAAATTACAGGCATGATTAATGAAAAATCTGAAGTTATAGACACTACAGAAAAATTATTTGGACCAGAACTTCATAAATATACAATAGACCAGGCAATTGGGGATGGGAATGTATTAGGCTTTCACGTAGATTACATAAATACTGGAGAATTTTTATCTTATGAAGATTTAAAAAACCAAATAATAAATCAAATAAAAGAAGAAAAGCCAGAAATGTCTATTCGAGAAATAGAGCGCTTAGTCCAGGGCTGGTCTGATCTTGAAGTAGAAAAGGAAGCCAAAAAAAGAAATATTCTTATTTATCAAGACCAAACCCATATACCTAGAGTAGTAGAAGAAATTCTAGCAAATTGGGAAGACCAATCTCAAAATAGGCACTTTAATGCAATATTAACAGTTGCTTATAAAGACAGAGTCCTAGCCTATTATGATGAATTTAAAAAGCAAGTAAAAAACCAAGAAGATAAAATAAATATAGCCATGACATTTTCATTTGGTAATGAAAATGATCTAGATAATATTCCACCAGAAACTATTAAAATGATGTTTAAAGATTATGCAGACTTTACTGGCATTGAGTTTGTAAGTGGTGACAGAAAAAGGGGAGAAGAAGCTTATTTTGAAGATATAGTTTCAAGAGGAACTCGTGGTGGAAGTGGGCGCAATAAAAAGAATATAGACCTAATTATAGTTGCAGACCAACTTTTGACAGGATATGATTCTAGGTTTTTAAATACCCTCTATGTTGATAGACATTTAAAATTACAAAGTTTAATTCAAGCTTATTCCCGCACCAATCGTATATATGGGAAAAACAAAGAATTTGGTTCTATCATAAACTTCCAATATCCAAAGATTACTGAGGAAAGCGTAAATATTGCCCTTAAATTATATGGTAGTGGTGGAAAGAGTAGTAGGGCTATAGTTGAAGATTATAAGACAGCCATAGAAAAGTTTTCTATAAAAATTATAGAGATGAGAAAAGCCTTAGATGATCCAACAAAATGGCAAGAGTTAGAAGAAGGCACAAAAGAAAAAGAATTGTTTATCTTGTGCTTTAGGGATGCTTATGATCAACTAAGATTAGTTACCCAGTACTACGAATATAAGTGGGATGACATAGGCTTTGGAATAGATGAGCATACCTGGCTTAAATATGTAGGGGCTTATAAAAACCTAACATTTAAAATTGTAGACCCACCAGATGATGACCTTATAATTCCTCTAGTAGGAAAAACTAAACTAACGGGAACCCAAGTAATAGATGCAAATCACATCCTAATCTTAATAGGTTCTAAAGTAAAAACGAAAAAGGGAATCCAAACAGTAGATAGGGAAACCTTGAGATTAATATATGAAGAAATTCAAGAATTAAGCGATATGGGTGAGGCTGAACAAGCAAAAATTTTAAAAGAATTCGTCGAAACTGAACTAGTCCCAGGGAATTTATCAAGCGATATAAACTTTGATGAGGCCTTTGATAAATGGAAGAAAGAAAAAGTGGAAAGAGAGGTAAAAAAGTTTTCACAGGAGTGGGGGCTAGATGAATCAGTCTTATCTAAATCCCTGGACCAATTCTCTGTAGTAAAAGAGGATGAAATACCCTATATTGATGAATTGCAGAAAAGTGTGGACTTTAATATTGCTATAAACCAGTCTGCAGGCAATCAATTAAAGCATATGATTAACCTAATAAACAATGAACTCCCAGATTGGCTTGTGGAGATTAAACAAAAGTATAAATAAAAATGATTATTTATTTACAAAATATGTGTATACTATAACAATCATTTATCTATTAAGTTGGAGGTCTTAGATGAAAATATTTTTAGGGAAGTTCAGTAATAAGTATCCTGAACAAATTGAAAAAAAGTTTTATGTAGCTGGACAAGAAGGTAGTAGCTGGTATGGTGATGTTAAACCAGGTGACTATGTATTTATAGCCTATGAAGGTTTAATAGTGGCCTTGTGGAGAGCTCGAGAATATACAAAGTTCAAAAATTCAGTTAATCCAAAAGAAGATGGTGTTCTTTTGTTTGATGAGGTCAAGACTTATACTGATGTAAGTGTAACCAATGATTTTACCAGATATAAGTATTTTATTCATAATTTGGACTTGGTGAATAAGAGTACAAAAATGGTTAAAGGATTAGGTTTTATCCCAATTACAGTTACAGAAAACTGTCCTCAGCCTGAAGACATAGACTTTAAATCTGGTGGAATTAATATATATGTAGGGCTAAAGAGCACTGATTTAGAATTCAAAGATGGAGATATTTTAGTTGTTATAAATAATCTTGATGAAATGAAGATTGAGTCTATTGAAAGATTTGTTAATGGTGAATTCCAAGTATATGAAGAATTGTTTAATCTATATAGAGATAGGAATGCAGATGATGGAAGGTATACCATTATGGAGCTAAATGACTTTGCTTTGGAGGATCAAGCACCTAAGAAAAGGAAATTTTTAATAACTTTAATAGACGAATTAGAAGAAAATGGCTATATGAAAATTTCTAATCCTATTCGGTTATATGATAATTTGCTAGTTGGACGAAAGAGGTCTGCAAGCACTAAAAATGAGAATAGACATGTTGTAAATATTAACGGTTTCGAGGATGAGTTGATTGAAGAGAACAACGAAGAATATGAAGCCTTTGCTAGCTTATTGAATTTTAACCCCAATATAATTCTTTACGGGCCTCCAGGTACAGGCAAAACATATGCTACTCAAAAGATTATTGATAGTTTTGAAAAGAAATACTATAGGCGTGATGGCAGTTATAAGAAAGCTGATACAGAGAATCGTGTTAAATCAATCACCTTTCACCAATCTTATTCTTATGAAGAATTTATAGAGGGTATTCGACCCGTTCTGAATGGGGATGAAACAGGGAAAGTTGGCTATAAACTTGAAAATGGTTTGTTCAAAGAGTTATGTATCAATGCAGAGAAAGAGTTAATAAAACGCAAAAACAATGCAGAGTATGTAGATATGATTCATTCTGAAAGTAATATATGGAAAGTTTCTTTAGGGGAGCGAAAATCTGATGATATATTTAATGAGTGTATAAGAACAGGGGATATAGCAATTGGATGGCTAGAAGATATTGATTTAAGCAATTTGCTATATGAAGATATTTTACAAGAACTGGACGCTAACAGTCATCAAGGGATTAAGCAAACCCAAAATGCAAGTTCTATTAATGCTTTTGTATATGAGATGACTGTGGGTGATATTGTCCTTGTATATGATGGACAACAAACTACACGTATGATTGGTGTTATTAAATCTGATTATCGTTATGATAAAAAATATTCATTCCCTCACAGAAGACGGGTTGAATGGCTGAAAGACTTAAATTATCCGATCAATATTCATAAATATAATAATTACAAAAATCTTACCATGAAAACAGTCTATGAACTTAATAGAATAAGTATTCCAGATATTATTGAAATAGTGACACAAAATACCATAACAAAACAAAGTCATGAAGATAAGCGAGAAATCAAACCGTATTACATGATTATTGATGAGATTAATCGTGGTAATATAGCAAAAATATTTGGGGAATTGATAACTTTGGTGGAGCAAGATAAACGAGGTGTTCAAAAGAGCCTCTTACCATATTCAAAGAAAGAATTCTCAGTACCTAGTAACTTATATATTATTGGTACAATGAACACAGCAGATAGATCTATAGCAGCTATTGATACTGCTTTACGTAGACGGTTTACATTTGTTGAAATTGAACCCGATTCTAGTGTGTTATCTAAACATGATAATCCAATTATTAATGATGCTGTTGATTTGACAAAGCTTTTAGATGCTATAAATGAAAAAATCATGGATAAGTATGATAGGGATCATAGAATTGGTCATGCATATTTTATGGGTATTGAGACACTAAACAATCTTTATCAAACTTGGTATTATAAGGTTCTTCCACTACTGGGTGAATACTTCTATAACGACACTGAGACATTGGTTTCGATAGTTGGCAAAAGTTTTTATGATCAATATGGCAATATTAAACACTTGTCATTGGCAAAGAAAAATGGCGTTCTCTCTGAGTTTGAAGAGAAAATAATTGGAGTATATAAGGATGAAAATAATGGGTAACTCGGAAATTATTAAAGTCTTTGAAGACAAACAGAGGAAGGTTTCCTTGTCTAAGGAGCAAATTTCTGATTTGACTTCTATGAAGTCTTTGATTGGAGAAAACAATTTAATTTTACAGACAGATGGCAAAATTCTAATTAAGCATTATGTGGGTTTTGTTCAATTGAATAAAACGAGATTGCTCATATATCCAAAGATTTCTAGTGCCTCAAATGATGAAGCCGAGTATATAAAATCATTTGAGATTCTCATGAAACTACTCGCTTTTTCAGATTTTACAGGTCTAAAAAGAACGCCAACACCTCAAATGCTAGACAAATATAATGGAGACTTACTAGAAGCCTTTGTTGGGATATTTGTTGATGAGTTATTGCTTCAATTTAAAAGAGATGTAAATCGAGGTTATAACAATATTTTAGAAAATCAGTCCTTTATAAAAGGGAAAGTAGATTTTTCAGAGACAGTCAAAAAGAATAGCTTTAGAAAGCACCTCCACTATGTTAGGTATGATCAGTTTAGTGAGGATATTCTCTTGAATAAGATTTTCAAATCGATTGTTAGAAACTTAATTGTTAGAACAAATTGCAAAAGTAATAAGTTGAAATTGAAACAAACGCTGCTGTGGCTAGAAGATGTTGAAGCTATTGCATTAGATAATGAAATTTGGGATACAGTTAAATTTACTAGACATAATAACAAGTATGAAGCTGCTTTTAACATGGCAAAGCTATTCTATTTTAATACAAGTCCCAACCTAAATGCTGGTGATGAATTGGCCTTTAGTTTCTTAGTACCTGTAAATAGATTGTTTGAGTCTTACTTGTACAAAGTTTTTAAAAAAGCCAAGTTATTAGACCAAAGAGTTAATTATCAAGGGCCAATAGATTATTTATCCTACTCAGAGGGCAAAAAATACTTTCAATTACGACCAGATATTACACTAAGTAAAGAAGATAGAATAACTTGTGTTATTGATGCAAAGTATAAGAACTTATTTTATGATGGACAAAGTCTAAAGTTGTCACAAGGTGATATATACCAAATGCTTGCATATAGTGTAAGATACCAATGCAATGATATTATACTAGCCTATCCAAGGTATTTGGATGAAACACATAAAGATATGTTAATTCAGGAATTAAAGATTAAAAACTATAATCAAGAAGTTACCATTAAACTAATAAAAATAGATTTAGAATTGAATCCAGAATTATTAGCAATGGATTTGAAATTTTTGCTTGATGAATCGAGTGAAGGCAACCCCAGGGATTGAGTATTGGAGAGAGGATTCTGAAACTATATACACTTAAATCAGCACACTAATACAAGCATAAATATTGATAATCAAATGGCAGTAATGGGGTATGATAGACTTTTAGAAGAATACTTTGTATTGCCATTTGAAAGTATTCCTGTAAGATTTCCTGGGACAGGTGATATATTTTCAGCTGTAATGATGGGAAATGTTCTTTTAGGTAAATCTCTAGAAGAGAGTGTTCAAAACTCTATGGACTATGTAAAAAAGCTTATTGTACTTAATAAAGATAACCAAGATAAGTTTAAAGGTATACCAATAGAAGCATGGTTACATAAAATGGAGGGATAAAAGATGGACATAAAAAAGAATAAATGGCTGATAGGTTTACTCGTTATTTTAGTAGTTTGGGAGCTTTTCACAATTTCAAACATAAAAACTCAAAATGAAAACTTAGAAAGACAAATTAATAATTTGAATGATAATATGTATAATAAATTAAATAGCATAAATGATAGTGTATATGATATAAAAAGAGAAATTTCAGAGGAACTTGAAAAACAAACAAGTATTATTTCATCTTATTCAGATGATGTATCTTTTATGGATAGTATGCTAAATATAGATTTAAGTTTTATACCAAAGGAATATAAGGATGATGAAAATGTAGAAGTAGTATTTTCATCTGAAAAAGAAACTAAAACTTTTCCAGCAATAAATCAAGATGGAATATTTATGGTTAATGCTAAGCTTATGCCATCTGAAAAAATTAATGCCACAATTCGTTTTATTTCTGGAGATACAACAAGGCAAGAAAAACTCCCAGAGATTGACGCACTCGATGAATTAGCCTTTGAATATGATGCATACCTTTTAGCAGACAGGCACTTCTTTGAAGATGGCACTACAGAATCTGAAAACTTGGAAGCTTCTAATACTATAGTTGTAAGTCTCTTACCTTTTTATAGTAAGGGTAGGGTGAAACAGCCTTATGAAGATCTAGAATATGCCAAGCTAATCTTAACTAACAGAGCTAATAGCAAAAAGGCACTAGAAGTTGATTTAGAAAAAACTACAGAAGCTAAATTTTTGCAAGATTTTAAGTATGATGATGATATTAGTGTTTTTTTAGCAAATATATCTGAAATAAAAGATGTCGAAGGAAGCTTCCGTGTTGAGTGTGAATTACTAACTAAAGAAGGCTTGCTTTATATATTTGAGATAGGGGAAGTAAATAATTACAAGAGTGTAAATGGTAACAAAGCAAATTCTAATATTTCTATTTATTCCATGGGACAAGTGTACCCAGAATTTTAGTCCTATATATAAAAGGCTACTACATTATTAAAAAACTCTATATGGGGTATGTATGATTGTGATAGTCTTATTTAGAGTAAATACATGGAGTGATATAGATGATAATTGAAGGAAAATATGCAGATGCCAAAATCTTTGCAAAAGATTTAGAAGATGGGGCTAGGGACCAAATAGTTGAACTTTTAAATCAAGATTTTTCAAAAGGATCAAAGATTAGAATTATGCCAGATGTTCACCAGGGAATGGGTTGTGTAATAGGATTTGCTGGGGAGATGGGGGATAAGGTTGTTCCTAATATTGTAGGAGTAGACATAGGCTGTGGAATGCTAACAGTAGAATTAGGTAATGTTAACATTGATTTAGAAAAACTTGATAAGATAATTAGAGAAAATATCCCTTATGGGACCAAGGTCCATGGGAATCGGAAATTTGAATTTGACAGGTTAAAAGACCTATATATTTACAGACAATTAAAAGATACTAGAAGGCTAGAAAAAAGCATAGGTTCTCTTGGAGGAGGCAATCACTTTATAGAAGTTGGGGTAGATTCTAAGGATAATAAGTATCTAGTCCTTCATTCAGGAAGCAGAAACTTAGGCAAACAGGTGGCAGAGGTTTATCAAAGACTAGCAGTAGATTTGTGTAGTGGGAAAGAAGATTATTTTAAAAGAAAAGAAGAATTAATAGAATCATATAAAGAAAAAGGTAAAAAGTCTAAACTTAAAACAGAGCTAAATAATTTAAAAAAGGAATATAAAGACTCAGAACCAAATTACCCTAAACACTTGTGCTATTTAAGCGGTGAATTTAGGGATAGGTACCTTCATGATATGAAGATTAGCCAAGAATATGCAAGTGTAAACAGGAAAAGCATGGCTGGGATAATATTATCTAAATTATTTGGTAGAAACTTAGATGACTTTAATTATTTTGAAACTGTCCATAATTATATTAACTTTGATGATAATATTATTAGAAAGGGTTCAATCTCAGCTTATAAGGATGAGAAAGTCTTAATTCCAATAAACATGAGGGATGGATCTATTCTTGCAGTTGGCAAGGGCAATCCAGATTGGAATTATTCAGCCCCCCATGGGGCAGGTAGGCTCTTAAGCAGGACCCAGGCCAAGGAAGATTTAAGTTTGGATAAGTTTATAGATTCCATGGATGGAATTTATTCTACATCAGTCCACAAGGGAACCCTTGATGAAAGTCCCTTTGCCTATAAACCTATAGAAGATATTTTAGAATTTATAGGTGAAACAGTTGAGGTATTGGATATAATTAGACCAATATATAATTTTAAAGCTTAAGTAGAATTTAAAAATTCCGCTTAAGCTTTAAATCTTATAACCATCAAATACCCTCATCCTATAAGCATTTTTAGCAGTTTCACTTAATTTTTTAAGGAGTTTATTATTAACATGGGCCCCTACTAAAGCTCCTACTACTGGTAGCATTTGAAATAGTTTTGCAAGGTCTAAATAGTCCCTATACTCTTGTTGAAATTCCCTCCACTGAAAATCATTTATATCATTTGGTAGGGTAGATTTATACTCATCCCAGTTTTTTATCCTAGAAAAAACCCTGTTCACATGTTCTTTACTTGAAAAAGTAAGCTCAAAGATATTTAAGATAAAAAGTCTTTCCCTGTAATCATCTACATCAAAGCCGTATATGCCTGCTACTTCAAAGAGAAACTTAAATTTAATAGTCATAAGGAGGGGAAAATCTGCAAGTCCTGATACTATTCCACCTGCCCCAGTAGCAGCACCTTCAATTACCGCTGCTGTTGCATAATAATTAGTTTTTTCTTTTAGGATATTTTCTCTTTCCTTTAAAGAATAACCATAAAGGGGTTGGCCCTTTTTAAATTTTGAACCAAATAGGGCTAGACGGGTAATGTTTTTTACAGTTAAAGTAATAAATTCATGGTATTTTTCAGGGAATAAATTATTAATCTTTTTTTGACTAGCTTTTGATAGTCTTTGTCCAAGATTTGGCTTTTTTTCCATACTTTTTATCCAAAGGTCAAGGTCTCTTTGAGCTCTTTTATCATAGGGGGTCATATATATCACCATTTTCTTTTTTATTTATTTGACTACCCTTAATATACCCTATTATAATTACTATATTAATAATTGAAGAATAGATTTAAGGGTATAAGTAAATTTGATAGAATATATATAGTAAGGTAAATAAGGGGTGTTTATATGAGTTCCAAAAGATCCATATTTGAAATAATAAAGATGAGAAAGTCAGTTAGGTCTTATCTAGATAAAGAATTTTCAGAAGAGGAATTAGAAAAGATAATTAGGGATGCTAATAGGTTTCAAGGGCCCTTTAGGGATGAAGTTAGATTTGAACTTATAATAGATGATAAAATATCTATGGATAATAAAAAGCTAGGGACTTATGGAATCATCCAAGGGGCTAAGTATTACTTAGCAGCCATAGCTAATAGAGAAGATGAGTGCTTGTATGAACTAGGTTATGCAACTGAAAGGGCTATTCTTTACCTTACAGACAAGAACCTAGGAACTTGTTGGATGGGAGGCACCTTTGATAGGGGAAATTTTGCAAGTAAGGTAGACTTAAAGGATGATGAATACCTACCTGTAGTAGTACCCTTTGGCTATATAAAGGACAAGCAAAGTGTAAAGGATAAAATGATTAGGATGACTGCTGGTTCTGATAAAAGAACTGACTGGGGTGGGGTTTTCTTTAATGAAGAAGTAGATAAGCCCCTTCATCCAAATGATGCAGGCCCATATAAGTCAGCTCTTGAAGCTGTAAGGGTTGCCCCATCTGCATCAAATAAGCAACCTTGGAGGGTTATAAAAAAGGGTGAAGATTATGAATTTTACCTTAAGAGAACTCCTGGATATGGAGATAAACTAGGCTTTAATATTCAAGAGATAGATATGGGGATTGCAATGTGTCATTTTGAATTGGTTGCAATAGAAGATGACCTTAAGGGCCAATGGGAAATTAGCATTGGTAATAATGAAAAAAATATTGATGATTTAATTTATGTAGCTAAGTGGAGAACACCATCAGCACACTAAGACAAGGGAGGGCAAAAGATGAGTAAGTACGATTTCACTTTAAAAGAAACAAGTGGTGAGGAAATATCATTAAAGGACTATAGGGGAAAGAATGTAATAGTTTATTTTTATCCAAAAGATAACACTCCTGGTTGAACTCTTGAGGCCAAGGGGTTCAGGGATCTGAACCAAGAGTTTCAAGAATTAAACACAGAAATACTAGGTATTAGTAAGGATGACTTAGATTCCCATAAAAAGTTTAGGGATAAGTTTGATTTAAACTTTCACCTTTTAAGCGATCCAGATGCGAAAGTTCAAAAGCAATTTGATGTTTGGAAACCTAAGAAGATGTTTGGCAAGGAGTTTATGGGTACAGAAAGGGCTACCTTTGTATTTGATAAAGAAGGCGAGTTAAAAAAAGAGTATAGGAAGGTAAAACCAGATGGCCATGCTGAAGAAGTTTTAAAGTTTGTAAAAGAAAATCTTTAAAATTATATAATCAAGCTATTGATTTTTAGGTAGCTTGATTTTTGTTAGGAGTTGGATATATGAATTATGAAGGAAGTTTATACAGGCCCCCTTCGGAAGCTAGGAGCTTTATCCTCCAGGCAACCATAGGGTGTTCCCATAATGATTGTACATTTTGCAATATGTACAAGGCCAAGGAATTTAGAATTAAAAAAATTGAAGAAATATTAGAAGATATATATGAGGCCAGGTCCCTTTACCAAAAGGTTGAGAAAATATTTATAGCTGATGGGGATGCCCTAATTATTAAAACAAAAGACCTACTTGTAATATTAAATGAGTTAAATAAAGTTTTCCCTGAAGTTAAGAGCATAGGAATTTATTCATCCCCAAAGAGCATCCACAAAAAGACCTTAAGTGAGCTTAAGGAATTAAAGGAAGCTGGCCTTAAAATAGCCTATCTTGGTCTTGAATCTGGATCTGATAAGATACTTAAACTAGTTAATAAGGGGGATGATGCTAGGGGAATTATCGAAGCTGGATTAAAGATTAAGGAAGCTTCCATACTCTTATCTCTTACAGTTATTTCAGGTCTTGGGGGTAAGGAATTTTGGAGGGACCATATTTTAGAAACAGCTAAGGCCATAAATAAGATAAAGCCAGATTACCTAGGCCTACTTACCCTTATGCTAGAACCGGGAACTGAGATTTTCAATGCCTATACCAGGGGAGAATTTAAGACTCTAAATCCTATTGAAGTTGCAGAAGAAACCCTTCTATTACTTGAAAACCTAGACTCAGAAGGGACAGTCTTTAGGAGCAACCATGCCTCAAATTATGTTTCACTTAGCGGAACTTTAAATAAGGATAGGGAATCTATGATTTTAGAATTAAAAGATGCATTAAATGACAGTGATTTTAAAGAAGAATGGCTGAGAAGGCTATAGACTTTGTTTATTTTGTTAATTTTAAGGGTAAAGTCTATTAGAGATGCAAAATAGAAAGGGAGGTCATTAAATGAGTAACCAATATCATGAGCAAGTTGAAAAAATGGATGAACAAACAAAGAATTTCACAAGGGCATTAATGAGTTTGAAAGAGGAAATTGAAGCAGTAGATTGGTACAATCAAAGAGTTGCTGCAACAGATGACCCTGAATTAAAGGAAATTATGGCCCATAATAGGGATGAGGAAATTGAACATGCAATCATGACCCTTGAGTGGCTAAGAAGAAACATGGGTACTAAATGGGATGAGGAAATGAGAACTTATCTTTTCACAGAAGGGTCTATTGCTCATATTGAAGAAGCTGCCATGGCAGGGGAACAGGCAGAAGGTAAAAAAGGATTAAACATAGGTAACTTAAAATAGGAGGAATTAATATGCTATATAGAGAACTTGCACCAGTATCAGACAATGCATGGGAAGAAATAGATGAAAGAGCAGGAGAAGTTTTAAAAACAACCCTTTCAGCAAGAAAGGTAGTTAAGGTAAATGGACCAAAGGGCATGGACTTTAGTGCTATTACTGAAGGTAGACTTGGTGAAACTAAGGAAGAAGGCAATGTGTGCTTTGGTAATTACAATGTTCAACCACTTACAGAAAGCAGGATAGAATTTGAAATTGATAGGTGGGAGCTAGATAATATTGAAAGAGGAGCAAAGGATGTTGAGCTTGGACCTATGGAAGATGCTTTAAAGGAACTAGCCTTATTTGAAGATAATGCAGTTTTTAATGGTCTTGAACAAGCTTGTATAAAGGGTCTTTCTGATTATGGTGCTGGCTTAAGCTTTGGTAACAATTCAAAAGAAATAATGGAAGCTGTTTTAAATGGAGTTTTAAAATTAAGAGAAAATTATGCAGTTGGAGCTTATACACTTGTAGTTGGGGAAGAAGCTTATAAGAGAGTTCTTTCACAAGAGGGTGGAGGGTATCCACTAAATAAGAGACTTGAAAGTCTTATAGAAGGAAAAATTGTCTTTAGTAGGGCGGTAAAGGGAGCATACTTAATACCTTATGACCACGATGACTTAGAACTTACAATTGGAAAAGATTTTTCAATAGGTTATCAAAACCACACTGCAGAAAAGGTAAGATTTTTTGCAACTGAATCATTTACTTTCAGAGTTTTAGATCCAGGCATTGTTGTAAAATACAACCTATAATAAAAAAGCCCGACTCATTGCAGTCGGGTTTAGTATTTTATAAGTTTCTTTCCCCTTGGTCACAGGCAAGCTTTCTTAGTTCTATAACTTGCTCTTGCCTACCTAGGACTATCATAGTATCTCCAACCTGGAGGGTTTCATCTGAGTTTGGATTAAATTCTAGCTTTTGAGACTGTCTTTTTTTAATTGCAAGGACTATAAGTCCAGTTTTTTCTGGGATTTTTATTTCTCTTAAAGTCATATTTGCAATGGAGGATGTATCGCATATAACAACATCTTCTAAGTCTAATACCACTTCACCAGCATGGGTTATTATATCCAAGAAGGATATAACTGTCGGGTTTAACATAAGAGCAGCCATCCTGCTTCCTCCAATTTCATCTGGGGAAATAGTATTATTTGCACCAGCAATTTTAAGTTTTTCATGGGCCTTTTTATCAATAGCCCTAGATACTATATATAAATCCTTGTTTAATTCTCTTGCAGTAAGTACGGTAAATACATTGTCAGCATCTTTTGACAGGGCAGCTATTAAACCTTTTGCAGATTTTATTCCAGCGCTAATTAAAATTTCATCTTGGGTAGCATCCCCCCTTAAGGCAGGTATCCCCATGTCAGTAAGCTCTCTTATTATATCTTCATCTTGGTCAATAATAACTAAGTCTACATTGGATTTCTGAAACCTTTTCATGGCATTCCACCCAGTTTCACCAGCCCCACACAATATATAATGATCCTTAAATCCTTCTATTTTCTTTTCCATAATCCTCCTCCTAATAGCTTCTCTAACATCCCCTTCCATCAATGAGGATACTATTCTGGTAAATAAATAACCAACACTACCTAAACTTATTATTATAAGAAAGACAGAAAATAACTTGGCTTCAGCATCCATTTTTGCAACTTCAGTATAGCCTACTGTAGATATGGTTATAATAGTCATGTAAAATGCATCTAAAAGAGATACTTCTAAGAATATTTGATAGCCTATTGTCCCCATGGCTACAATTCCAATTAGTATATAAATAAAAATCATAACCTTGCCCTTACCATTCATAAAACCACCAAACTTTATTACATTATACTATAAGTTATATTTTATATATACAAAGTATTTGTTTCGTGTCTCTATATAATGGTATAATTGACAATAGGAGTGATTTTTTTGAGTATTGAGAAAAGAAGAGATTATTTATTAAAAGGCGACAATTTATATAAAAGTGTAATTTACCTAGCTTGGCCAGTTGTCATCCAATCCCTATTACAAGTATCTGTGGGAACAATTGATATAAAGATGGTTGGGACAGTGGGAGTAGATGCAATTTCTGCCGTTGGAACAAGCAGGAATATAATAATGATACTTATGGTCCTAGTAATGGCTATATCTACAGGGACCATTGCTATGGTATCAAGATTTATTGGTAGTGGAGATAAAAAAGGGGCAAGTGTTATAGCAGGTCAAGCTTTTATCCTTTCTATACTGCTTTCCCTTGTAATTGTCCCCATTGGCTTACTTACAAATGAATATAGCCTAAGGCTCCTAGGGGTAGAGGAAAATGTACTAAAGCTAGCCATAGAATATATGGAAGTCTTTTTTATAGCCATACCCTTTTTCCTCTTGTATTTTATGGCTAAATCAATTTTGCAAGGGGCAGGGGATACAAGGACACCTCTTCTTATAGATATAATTATGAATATAGTAAATGTTATTGGTAACTTTATATTTATATTTGGTATGCTAGGTTTTCCTGCATATGGAGTAGCAGGGGCAGCTATGGGTACAGCCCTATCTAGGATTGTTGGAGTTTTACTTGGGTGGGGGGCCTTATTAAGTGGTAAATTTGAAGTTTCTGTAAGCTTAAAAGACATGTTCACCCCAGTTTGGAAGGCATCTGAGCAAATTGTAAATATTGGGATACCAGCTGGCCTTCAGGGACTTTCAAGAAACGCCAGCACCTTTATCTTGTTTGCAATTTTAGCTAGGACCATAGATTCAGTGTCGGCCCTTCCTGCCTTTGTAATTGGGACGAATTTAAACCAGTATGCCTTGATGCCAGGACTAGCAATTGGTACAGCTGCTGCTACTTTAACAGGGATGAACCTAGGAGCAAATCAGCCAGACAGGGCTGAGGCAAGCGGCAGGGCTACAGCCATCCTAGGTGCCCTTGTTATGTTTTCAATTTCTATAATATTTGTCATTTTTGCAAGGCCTTTTATAAATTTCTTTTTAGATGGGCCAAATGAAGCTGTAGTAGATGTTGGTAGGAGATTTTTGCTTATAATAGCAGTATCTGAGCCCTTCCATGCAGTGGCAATAATATTTTCAAGGACCATGCAAGGGGCAGGTTATACTAAAAAGCCATTTCAAATTACCCTCTTTACCTGGCTAATTATAAGAGCAGGCTTATCCTATATACTAGCATTAGTTTTCGGCTGGGGATCAACAGGAGTATGGGTATCAATTAGCATAACCTCAATAATATCAGGCATCTTGGTCTACCTTTTATTTAGAAGGGGACATTGGAAGGATGTAGAAATTTATGGAGTGTAGTTTGTAGGGATAGATGACTCTATTGATCCGCTCCTTGTGCTTCTTTAAGACACCCTCTTTGTCACTTTCGAATGTAATGAGGAATCTTTGACCCTGGCCAATGACAAAAGATAAGATCCTTCGCTACGCTTCTTTATGACAACTTTCAT
>CAZSLV010000041.1:0-5534 GCA_964607545.1 uncultured Gudongella sp.
TTTATATTCAGATACCATCATTTTTATTGGATACCTGATAAAATCTGAATACTTCTTTATAATATTTTTTAAAGTATATTCATCTAAATACTTATCATAGTCTTCATCTTCAGTGCTTTCTTTTAAGGTCAGGGTAATCTCTGTACCTACATCTTCCTTGTTAGTTTCTTCTATGGTGTAACCATTCGTATCTTCAGATACCCACCTATAGGAAGTGTCACTTCCATAAGCTTTACTTATAACTTCAACCCTGTCAGCCACCATAAATGCAGAGTAAAACCCTACACCAAATTGTCCAATTATATCATAGCCATCTTTTAACTCGTTTTCTTTTTTAAATTGTAAAGACCCAGACTTTGCAATAACACCAAGATTATCTGCAAGCTCTTCCTTATCCATTCCAATTCCCTTATCAATTATAGTGAGGGTTCTCTTTTCCTTGTCTGTTTTAATTCTAATAAAGTAATCTTCTTTATTAAATTGGGTGTTTTCATCGACTAACTCTTTATAGTAAATTTTATCTATAGCATCTGATGCATTAGAGATTAGTTCCCTAAGAAATATCTCTTTATGGGTATAAATTGAGTTAATCATTAGGTCCAATAAGCGTTTAGATTCTGCTTGAAATTCTCTTTTAACCAATTAAATTCACTCCTTAAACAATTTATTAGCACTCAAGACATTCGAGTGCTAATAATAATTTATCATATTTGTAAAATAGTGTCAAGATGGTATCATCACTAACTAACCGCAAGGAAAGTTAGGAACTTTACTATTTTCTTAGGATTCATTGTTTAAATAATTTTTTTCAATTATCAAGGCAGCCTTATCTGGACTTATAGGTTTTTCGAAGTAGTAGCCTTGTACATAATCAGATTCAATAGTTCTTAACTTATCATATTCTTCAAAAGTTTCTACTCCTTCTGTTACTACCTTTAAATTCAATCCATGACAAACAGAAATTAGACCCTCCATAAACTCTACATTCTCTAAAAATAAGAACTTATCCTTTAAGGATTTATCTATTTTTACTTTATTTACAGGAATATAAGATAAATAACTTAAAGATGAGTAGCCTGTGCCAAAGTCATCTAGGGATATCAATAAACCAAGGTCGCGTAATTTATTTAAGATTTCAATAGTATATTCTGTGTTTCCGATTAAAACATTTTCAGTAACTTCTAATTCTAGGTACCTAGCTTCTAAATTATACCTGTTTAAATTAGATTCAATACACTCTAAAATAGAACCATCACAAAATTGTGTAGGCGAAATATTTATAGCAACAGGTTTTATTTTAAGGCCACTCTCCCGCCAACTGGATAATTGCTTGCAAACTTTATAGATAACAATATTACCAATAAGTCCTATTAGTCCTGAATTCTCAGCAATAGGGATAAATTCTGCTGGTGATAAATTTGAATTATTGATTCTTAATAAGGCTTCAAAATAATCAATATTACCTGTTTTAGTATTAATCACAGGTTGATAAAGCATCCTGAAATTATCCGTTTCTATCGCATTTTGCAGTTCTCTTTCAATCTTTACAATATAGTCAAATTTAGATACCAATTCTTCTGAGAAGTAACAAAACCTGTTTTTCCCATCTTCTTTAGCTTGATACATGGCAATATCAGATTTCATTAATATATCATCAGTACTTGTAGAATCTATAGGATATTTTGCTATACCAACACTTGATGTTATATGAATTTTTATTTGGTCTACTGTGCTATTGTCTCTAATAGCTTTGAAAATTGATTTTAATAGATTTTCTATTTTTTCATTTTCAATAACGTTTGGTATATGAATTGCAAACTCATCTCCACCTATTCTGTATATCACAGTCTCTTGACTTGTGAAGTTACTAAGTATGCTTGCAATGTGATTTAAAACCTTATCTCCATACCTGTGTCCTTGAGTATCGTTTATACTCTTAAAATTATCAATATCAAAAAAGAGAACTGAACCTTTGTTTTGAGATTTAATGTGATATGTTATATCCTTGATAAATTTCCTTCTATTGTATATGTTAGTTAAATCATCATGGTCTGCTAGGTATTGAATATATTCTTTTTGCTTAATTATCTCTTCATATTGCATATTAAGTTGACTTACCATTTGTCGTAAATTGATGTTTTTTTCTTCCAACTCAATTTCCGATTTGCTTAAAGCACCTGTAGTTTTTAATAATTTATAATCAACTAAACTAAAAACTAAAGATATCAAGCCTCCAACTGCCAGTAGGAAATAAAAAAGGTTAGACTTCCCATCAAGTCCTTTTCTAGGAGTAGCCTGTAAAGTCATCTCCGTCTCATACAAGTTTACTTTAGCTGTGACATATTTATTATTTCTAATGATGTCTTCTGGGTATGTTGTCCAAATGCTTGTATCTTGGTTTAATAATTCGTTACTTTTACTAAGCTCTACATAATTGTAGTTTGAGAAAGATAATAAATTACTTGTTTCTATGACTTTATCATAATCAAAAACTATCGATACTTGTCCAAAATAAACATTTTCTCTTATAACAGGCACCAGAATAAGTATGCCTTCTCCACCATCAAATAAATTTGCTTTGGACACAATTAGGGTTTTTAAGCCATACTTAACTTCATTTATCCATATCTTTTTATCCTCATGGTCAATTAAGTCAATGCCTATGTATTCTTTATTTTCTTCATAGGGGTAAATGTGGGTAACTGTCGTATCTGTTATAAAATAGATTCTAAGAAGAGAGCTGTCGCTAGAATCATATATTCCTTTAGAAAAATAATTAAACTCTGTTTGAGTTAAATCAGGATGAATCTCTACGTGAGACTTTAAGCCATTTACAGAAATTACTCTTGATGCAATGAGATTCTCTAAATTAGTCTTTATCTTGTACAAATCTTCTTGAACTTTATTGACGCTATTTTGATAACTTCTGTTATATTCAACTACAGCAGCAAAAACAAATAAAGACATGATAAGTAAAAATACTATTATAGGTCTTAAAAATTTTTTATTTAAAATTATGATCAAGCCTCCTAAATGTTGCTGTCTATAGTAAAATGTTTAATTTAAAATTAAGTACATTATATCCTAAACTTCACTTATATTCACTAATTATTTTTTAACTCTCACAAATACTTAAGTTTAATTCTTATTTATTCCACTCAGGTGGCATCAAGTTTTTGTATAAGCTTTTTCTATACCTATCGTCAATTAGTAAAATTGCCCCTCTATCTTCTTCACTCCTTATAACCCTACCTGCAGCTTGAAGGACCTTATTCATGCCAGGATACGTATAGGCATAATCAAAACCCTTACCAAGAGTTATTTGAAAGTAATCCTTAATTATGTTTCTCCAAAATCCAACTAGGGGCATTCCTACACCAACAACGACAGCACCTATCAATAAATCCCCAACTAGGTCAATCCCTTCTGAAAAAGTTCCTCCTAAGACTATAAAGGCTATAACATCCTTATTTTTACTAAACTCATTAAGAAATTCTTCCTTATCAATTTCATCCATATCCCCAGTTTGAATTATAATATTTAAGTTAGGGTGAACTTTACTAAATATATCATAAACTTGATTCATGTAATGATAGGAAGGAAAAAAGACCATATAGTTTCCTTTTTTTCTACTTATAAATTCATATATTGAATTTTCTACCTCCCTGTAGGTTCTTTCCCTATCTTTAAACCTAGTAGAAATATTAGAATTAATATTGACTGAAAGATTTTCACTTGGAAAGGGAGACCTTAGCCTAATATTATAATCCCCATCTTCCCTACCTAGTAGGTCCATAAAATAATCCATAGGAGATAGGGTTGCTGAAAAAAATATAGCACTTGATCCTCTTTTTAAGGCTTGCCTAATATTTCTTGAAGCATCTACACAATATATAGTAAGGATTATATCTTTATTTTTTTCTTCAAGGGTTGTTACAAAATTTTCATCGTATAAATCAGATATTCTTATAAAACCTGTTAAATCAAAATACAAGTCAATTACTTCTTCATAGGAACTTGCACCTTTTTCTTCAACTAAGTAAACATCTAACATTAAGAGTATTCTTTTTATTTTAAAATACAACTCTTCTATTTCATCTTTTTGATAGTAACCATCTTTACAATCAATTTCCTTAGCTCTTTTATCTATTATCTTTACTACTTTATATATTTCATCATAGAGCTTTATAGAGAATTCTTTGATGTTTTTTCTAGCTTCCATCAATTTACCTTTTGAAATACTAGCAGAAAACATCTCCCTTGACCTGTCTACTAAGTTGTGGGCTTCATCTATTAAGAAAGTATAATCTGACTTGTTTACATCGAAAAACCTTTTTAAATAAACTCTTGGATTAAAAACATAATTGTAATCACAAATTATTAAATCAGCCCATAGGCTAATATCAAGTTGAAATTCAAAAGGACAAACCTTGTGTTTTTTTGAATACTTAAGTATAGTCTCCATTATAAACCTATCTTCATTTTCAAAAATATCCATAATGGCATCATTAACCCTATCAAAATGTCCCTTAGCATAGGAGCAATCCTGTGGATTACACTTTATTTGATCATTTAAACATATCTTTTCTTTAGCTGTTATAACAATGGCCTTACAAGATAAGCCCTTTTTATCTAGGAGGCTAAGGCTATTAAGTGGAGCCTCCCTAGTTATAGTCTTTGCTGTTAGGTAAAATATCTTTTGACTTGCACCCTCGCCCATAACTTTTAAGCTAGGGTAAATTACAGATAAAGTTTTACCTATACCAGTTGGAGCCTGGGCATATAAATTTTTACCTTCCTTGATAGTTTTATAAACCGCAACAGCAAGGTCTCGTTGCCCTTTTCTATAAGTATCAAAGGGAAAGTCTAGGTTTAAAATAGACTTATTTCTTTTTTCTACCCAATCAAAGGTGACCCTAGCCCACTTTATATACTTATCCAATAGGTTTAAAAAAAAGCTCTCTAAATCGTAAAAACTCATAGTCCTATTTAATTTTCTTGTTTTTTCCGTTTCTATATGAAAGTAGGTAAGCTGTATTATTATATGGTCTAAAGCCTTTTGACTTGCATAAATATAACCATATAGGATAGCTTGAGCCCAGTGTCTTACATTTAAGTTTTCATCTATTGATCCTAAGTCTCTTGTGGTACTTTTTATTTCATCTATAATCACTTCATCATCTTTAAATAAAATCCCATCAGCCCTACCTTCTATCTTAAATAAAAAGTCCTTATAAGCTAACTCATACTTTAAACTTACCTCACTAAGGTCTTTTTTATCATAAGCTTTTTGGATTTTTTGATGGGCGTAGGTACCTTCCAGCGCTCGAGACATTGTGCGAAACTGGTTGTCTATGTCTCCAGATCGCATTACATATTCAACAAGGTTCCTTACGGAGATGGATACTTCTCTTTTCATAAATGATCCTTTCTTAAGCGGTCAGAGAGGGTCCTCTGTCCCTACATTTTCATGCGGTCAGAGAGAGTCCTCTGACCCTACTTTCATTCGGTCAGAGAGAGTCCTCTGACCCTAC
>CAZSLV010000041.1:5634-15963 GCA_964607545.1 uncultured Gudongella sp.
CGGTCAGAGAGAGTCCTCTGACCCTACTTTCATTCGGTCGGAGAGAGTCCTCTGACCCTGCTTTTTGTGGTTAGGATTTATACTTATATATTTCTACAATTTGTTCCTTTTTAATTTCCCAAATGTTTGCTTGGACTATAAAGATATTCCATCTTTCTATCTCAAAAATTCTTTTCCAACTTTCCATTACCCTTTGTCTTTCTAGGGGGTAAAAGTGAGAGTTTTTACCCCCAATAAAGTTAAACTGGTCTTTAAAGCCTTTTTCTTTTAAATCATTAACATACTTTTCCTGATCTTTATCGTCTTTTGGAATGTAAATATGGTTTAAAACATGGTCCCATTTTGCCCCATCAAAATAAATAACATCTTTACTTGGGACTTCAATCTTATAGCAAACCTGACCCGGTGTTGGTCTAAGCATGGCATCTTCGCTTATTGAACACCATATAGGAAAATCCACTCCATCAGGTTTTTCAACTATTTTTGAAGCTTCATTTGTAAACCACCTATATGCTTTAATAAAATGATCGGCTATATCCCCATAGTTATACCTAATGTACTTTTCCTTATTCCTAAATACACCATGCTTTTCTATATCTAATAAGCTTCTTTCATCTTGTCTGGTCCAAAGGATAATATTCTCATCAGTCATTTTATATTTCTTCCCCCTTATTAATTCTTTTCCTATTATAAGCTGAGGTTTTTATGTATAATTAGATTATATCAAGGAGGTCAAGCATGGGACAAGTAGGAATAGGAAAATGTGAAAATTATGAATATGAAAGGGTTTTAAAAGAAGTTTCAAGCTTACTATCTGGACTTGATATCTTAAGGGATTTAAAACCTGGAAAGATACTATTAAAGACAAACTTGCTTAAGAAAAATATCCCTGAAGATGGAGTTACAACCCATCCCTATGTAGTTGAAGGAGTAGCTCGTTTTCTTATAGACAAGGGTTTTGAAGTTATAATTGGGGATTCCCCAGGAGGACCCTTTAACCCTTTAATTTTAAAATCAATATATGAATCATCTGGTATAGCAAATGTTGCACAAAGATGTAAATGTGAGTTAAATTATAATACTGATGTTATAGAAGTTAATCCCCCAAATGCCAAGCTCATCCATAGCTTGAAATTAGTAAAGGCCTTTACTGAGGTTGATTATGTTGTTTCCTGTGCTAAATTAAAAACCCATACTATGATGACCTATACAGGGGCGGTTAAGAATTTATTTGGAGTTGTTCCTGGAGTTACAAAGGCAGACTACCACCTAAAGATGAATGATATTGATAACTTTGCTAATATGTTAATAGATATATGTGATTACATAAAGCCAGTATTTTCAATAATTGATGGGATTGAGGCTATGGAAGGAGATGGTCCCTCAAGCGGTGATATAAAAAAATTAGGCCTTTTACTTGTGGGTGAGAGTCCCTATGAGCTTGATTATATAGCTTGTAAAATAGCAGGCATAGAAAATGTACCTACAAACATACAAGCAAGATTACGTAATCTCCTTACAAGCAATATAGATGATATAAGCTTATTTGGCTACCCTCTGGGTAAGATAGATATAGACCCTTTTAAGCTCCCAGGGTCCACCCACGTTAACTTTGTAGAAGGTAGGATACCAAGCTTTGTAGTTGACTTTTTACTAGATAAAATTCGCCCCTACCCTAAAGTTATTACAGACAAGTGTATTGGATGTGGGGTATGTGCAAGAAACTGTCCTGCAAAAGTTATAGAAATAGTAGATAAAAAAGCAATAATTGATACAAGAACCTGTATAAGGTGCTTTTGTTGCCATGAACTTTGCCCTGAAAAAGCTATGGGAATAAAAAGACATGTTTTACATAAACTAGTCTTTGGAAAATAGAAAGGAGATTTTTATGAAAAAATACAAGTTAAATGAGGATAACACATTATTACTAATGATAGATATCCAAGAAAGATTAGTTCCTGCTATGAATAATGGAGAAAAAGTTGTAGAAAATGCAAAGATCCTACTTACAGCTTTTAAAGAACTGAACCTACCGGTAATTTATACTGAGCAATACCCAAAGGGCTTGGGTACTACCTTGCCTGATTTATCTGAGATAACTAAGGACAAGGCTTTTGAAAAAACCCAGTTTTCAGCCTATACTGAGGATATTAAATCAGCTATCTTTAAAAGTGGTAAAATTAACATCTTGGTTATTGGGATGGAAACCCATGTGTGTGTATATCAAACTGTTAGGGCTCTTTTAGATGCAGAGTACAATGTCTTTGTAGTAAAAGACTGTGTAGCATCAAGGACGCAAGATAATTACGAAAATGCCCTAGATATGATGAAGGATATGGGGGCAGTTGTCACCAATATGGAAACAGTGCTTTTTGATATCCTAAAAAAAGCGGGTACTAAAGAATTTAAGTTAGTTTCAAAGTTAATAAAATAAAAAGCCTTAAAATGCACAAATCACAATTTGTGCATTTATTTATTTGTAGGTTAGTTTTTCAACCTTTAATTTATACCAAGTATAGTCTCCTTGTGGGAGAATCCAAGTAATATGAATTTTACTTGGTATTCTTATCCCATCAAAAACTTCAAAGTCTTTACTTTCTCCAATACATTCTAGTAATTCACCCGAGTCATCAGTATCCTTATACCTCATTGAGCTTGTCTTTATAACATCATAATCCTTATTAAAATATATATAAACTTGGCCTACTATTCCCCTGTGGGACATGACTAACCGAGCCTTATATTCATCAACCTCTTCCCACTTCATATTCTTATTTAAGGCAGCCTGTGGATACCAAGGAAGTTCTAAGAGATACCTAGCAAGGGAAGATTGGTTAACCTTTACAGTGTCTTTTACATTTACTAATCTTACAAGGTTAAAGAGCCTCATTTCTAAAGAACCTGACCCATCTACAAAACTATCCATCCCATACATATTTATAAAAGGTATAAAGGCAGCCTTAACTTGCCAAACAAAGCCTGGCATCTTAATACCTGCAAACTGCTTAGAAGATGCAAATATCCACTTGTCAGATTCACTATCTAGTCTCATTTCCCCTTTTTGTTCAATATAAGCATATGAAGGCATTTCTTTACCAAGCACCCCACTTCTTATAAGCCACCTTCTAACATTTAAAGGTAGCTTATTAAGGTCTTTCATACTAATAGTGTTATTTGTACTATCCCCTTGGTTTTTTTTAAGAAGATTAATGCTCTTGTTGACCCTTTTTTTATAACCCCTGCTAAAGAGACCCCTTATTATAAATAAAAATAAGAGTATAAGCCCAACTACATATAGGATTTTTTCTACTATTTCCAAAATCTCACTTCCTTTAAATTTCAATAAACCTATCTATCGAGGTAGAATAAATAAAGCTTCCAAGTAGTTTCTTATCAATAATACTTAAAGCTACTTTTTTATAATAATCTAATTGATTTTTATATAGGCCTATTAAAAACTCTATAAACTTTTCCTCTTCTACCCATTCTTTGTTTGTCTTATAATCAATGATATAAAAGCCATCTTCACAAATTAAAACTAAGTCAATAATACCAGAAATATAATCTCTACCTACAAGCCTATCAAAACTTAGCTCTGTTATTATATTTACTGGTTTATAAAGCTCATTTAAGGTATTATTTGTCGTAAACTTTTCTAGAATATCTATTAATTTTATCTTATAGTCATCAAATTCTTTTTCAATCTCAAACTCTAGGAATAAATCCTCTATAGTATCTATGGCAAGGTTGTAATTAAATTGAGGAAGTTTTACCTTGTTTAAGTAAATTTCAAATAAGCGGTGGACTAAACTACCCCATTTTGCCCCTTCAAATAAGGATTGGGGCTTAATCGCTAGAGGATAAACCTTCTTAGGGTAGGTGAAATCTTCTACTTCCTGCCTACTAGGTGTTGTGTAAGAGTAAGTTTCTTTTTCACATTCTACTAGGGCTTTTCTTTGTAAATTTGAAAATTCCTCTAAAAGACCTTTCGACTTACTAGGACAAATTACCTGCAAGGGTGAAAGTACTTCTTCCTTATCAAAAAAAGTTTCATCTAGGGACCTTGGCAGGTGGTCTTTAAAATAAGTCATCCAGTGGTTTTTCTTATACTCGCTAATTAAGAGAACATTTTCAGCCCTTGTAGTTGCTACATATTGCAACCTTAAATTTTCAGCATTATCATTTAACCTAGCTTCCTTTTCCATCTCATCCCAAGAGGCAGGATAACCTAATTCACTAAAGCCATCTTTTAGCCTAAAAAATACTTCTTTGCCATTTTCTGTAAGTTTGCTAAAGGTATCTATCCCCATAGCCTTGTTAGTTGATGAAGTGGCAAGTATAACAATTGGGGCTTCTAGGCCCTTTGCCTTATGAAGGTTCATAATCCTTACATGATTTGTATCATTCTCATCTTGATAGTCTAAAATCATTTCTTTTTCAGTATCCATCTCCTTAATAAGGGTCAGTTCATTAGCTGCTATTTCAAAGCTTATGATATTCTTATTGCTTAGTTTTTCTATTATATAAAATAAGGTTCCTCCTATAGACTTAAGGCTTGTAGAATTGTACCTTGTAGTAAAAATTGGCAAGATTTCATTTATTATTAATTTTAAGTATGCAATTGGAGGATATTCATCTTTTAATTTTAAGTATCTTCTTAAGCTTGTGATTGCCTCTACAAAATTTTCTTCACAAGCACAAAGGTCCCTACTTAAGTAGTCATATAATTTTATTTTTCCAAAAGAGGTATTAAAATCTTTTTTAGTGTAGTCTTCAAGGTTTTTAATACCATAAGAATTTGTTAAGACTGCAGCCATAAGTCTTTCATCTAGGGGGTTAGCTAAAAAGTTTATTAAATCAATAAAATTAGCAACCTCTGGTATATCTCCAATCCTCATCCTGCCTGCAAAAGAAACAGGTATGTCCCTGTCTTTAAGTTCTCTAATGTAATTTCCCATATACTTGGTCCTATAGAGAATTATTAAAAAATCCTCGTATTTTATGGGCCTTTTTACTGTCTTTTCCTCTATAAAATCATAGGTTTCAATCTCATAAGCATCCTTTACAGTTTTTTCAATAAACCTAGCAATCCACAAACTTTCATTTAATACATTATCTTCAATATTTAAATCTTCACTACCAGGTTTAAAACCATAAACACCCTTTAATAAGTTATCCTCTTTCAAGTTTGAATCGTACTTTACTGGGTCCATCCCATAAAAATTTGCTTGGTATCCTAATTCTGAGTTTAACAAGAATTTCTTAGAACCATTATCAGAAAGTACAAGTTCATCACCTACCCCATCCTCTAGTTTAAATAAAGCTTCCACCCACTCTACGATACCAGACTGGGTCCTGTAGTTTCTCTTAAGGACCACTAATTTTGAATCCTCATCCTTTTCAAAGACAGATCTTACCTTGTTATAAAGACTAATATCAGCCCCCCTAAATCCATAAATAGATTGTTTTGGGTCTCCAACTATAAAGGTAGAACCAGGTATAAGTTTTCTTTGATACCAGGGGCAAGTTTCATCTTTACTTTCCCCATTTAAATAAAATAATATTTCCGTTTGTATGGGGTCTGTGTCTTGGTATTCATCAATATAAAGGAACTTATACTTATCCCTAATCCTCTCTCTGATATTTGGGTAGTCCCGAAGAACATCCCTAGTTAAAACTAATAGGTCATCAAAGTTAAGGCACATTATGCTCTTCTTTTGTTTCTTATAAAGTTCTATTGCTGGGTGGGCAACTCTAACAATTAAGTTGTAAATATAGTGATACCTAGTCTTATACAGGGCATTTAAGTCCTTACCCTCAAAGCAAGTAAAAAGCTCCTCAAAATATTCGGCTTTCTTTTTTATATAAGCTTTCTTACTAAGGTTTTCAAAGGAAGAGTCCTTTATCAATAGCTTTGCCAAAGTATAGTAATTTTCTTTTTCACGTATTATAAAGGTTGTTTTAATACACTCTGCATTTTTTTTAAGAAAGATATCTGAAATATCTTCATTTCTCTTAGTGTATAGGGTATTATCATCTAGGATTTTAAAATTATTTAAAAATTCGTCAATAAGTTCCTTAAGGTCTTTAAACCCATCCCCCCTATTAAGTAGGTCTACATCACATTCAATATGGGCATGTTCATAGTTAACCAGGGTCATAAAGGCAGATTTGGCTACAGATATAGACATATCTTGGTCATTTATCTTTTTAAAAAGATCTTTTAAATTGCTTTGTTCTTTTACAATATATTTTCTCCACACAAGTTCTTTTATTTCAAGGTCTTCTGTTGGCTCAATAAGCTTAAAGTCTGACCCTATAGATGATTCATAACCACTTGTAACTAAAATCTCCTTGCAAAAGCTGTGTATGGTCCCTACATACTGGTCATCAATTAAGTCTATTGCTTCTTTTAATATTTGTTTCTCTTTTTCTATTTTGCTTTCATCCCGTGCCCTATAAAGCTTTTTCATTATCTTTTGTTTTAATTCGCTGGCAGCTTTTTCAGTAAAGGTTATAGCTGCAATTTCATCCAGCCTAAGTGGTCTAGCAAATCTTTTATCTTCACTTAAAATTTGATTTATAATTCGAGAAATTATTATAGTAGTCTTGCCAGCCCCAGCCCCAGCCTCTACCATATAATTTTTATCAAATTCATTTAAAAGAATATTTCTTAATTCATCTTCTGTTTTAATCATTGTATAACCTCCGAAGGATTCCTACAAATTACTATGTATGGACAATATTCACAAGCCTTTTTATTTGTTGTCTTATTTATATGGCCCTCTTGTAAAGCCTTAAGACTTTGGTAGATTAAACTTTCTTTTTCCTCAATTATTTCTCTATAGTTTTTAAAATTATTAACAGACCATGTCCTATTATCCCTTGTTTCAAGGGGGAAATCATACCTTGAATTATTTACTTTTTTATTCAAAAGCTTTTCACAAGCTAATTTATATAGGTAATCCTGAAAGACTTCTTTTTCTCCCTTGTTTTCTTTAAAGATTTTTCCAGACTTATAGTCAATAATATCTATGGTCCCATCACTTAAAAAGTCTACCCTGTCTATCCTTCCTGCAAGTTTAACTTTAAGTTTATCCCCTCCGCTTTGTATCTCTACTTCTACAGGGGCCGACTTAGAAATCAAGAGCTCAGTCTTTGAAGTTAATATACTTTTATTTTCAATTAAATCATAATAGTCCTTCATATAAGAAGTGGTTGCCCTGTAAAGCTGATCCCTAAAAAAGCTAAAGTGACTTTCAACTAAGACAGGATTGTTTTTCTTTATGTTTTCAAATTCATCATATACAACTTGTTTTGTAAGGCTTATTAAGTCTAGCTTTTTTTCTAAGATGCCATTAACAACTTTTTCAAATATTAAGTGGAGAAGGCTCCCCCTATCCATAAAGTCTAGCCATCCATCAAAGCCTAGGATAATTTCTCTTTCTTCTTCTAAACCAACTATATATTTATAATAATGGGCCCTTTTACACCTAATTAAAGTTTCTATTTCTGTTGCAGAAAAGACCTTGTCTTTAATATCTACTGGTTTTAATATAGCCTCTTCATTAAATTTTTCATTCTTAAGAATTTTTTCAGGACTCATAATAAGTTCATCCATCAAACTAAGCCTATTGTTTTTTTCTTCAATTATAAAACCTGCCAAGATTGGGTCCTTTATTTCTAGGAGCTTTGCCATAAGGCCAGAAGGGTTTATTTCCCTTACACTGTCAGTGTCATAAAATGAATAAAGAAGGGTCAAGTCTCCACTTGTACTTCCTAGTAACTGGATTAATTTAAAGTAAGCATCTGATTTTTCCCCAGATAGGCTTAAGTCCTTGCTGATTGTAAGTTTTTCTTTATTATACAAGAGGGGGTCTTCACCTTGTGAATCTGGAAAGTGCTTAGCGTCTAAGCCAATAACATAAACATACTCCCTATTTAAAAATTGAGTGTTCTTATAGGAACATGCATGGATTTTCCCAGCCTCTGCCTTTTCCATCTTAACCCTAGAAGCCCTCAGCCTTAATTCGATTTCATATAACCATTTTTCATCTACTTGGTCATAGGAACATGGACCTTCTATGTAGTCATCTATAGTCTTTAAGATGTCATTTTTTATCTCCATGTTTTCATCGTCACTTTTAACAAGGTAGGTATCTAAAATATTCCTTAAGATAAGTAACCACTTATCAGTAGCTAGGGACCTATCCTCAAGCCTTTCTAGGAGGCCTAAAAACTCCCTTAGTTTTTCATAAACTTCAAGTTTAGGTGTATACTTATCAGATTCAATAAAGGCCTTCAAGTCCCTGGCACCACTACTAACATTTGATAAAAGAAGGCTTTCATAGATACTTTTATTGGTTAATAGAAGGTTTTTAGTTTCAAGGCCTAGGTCTATTAGGCCAGATATAAAGAGGGGCTTAAGGTCAGATAATAATGACCCTTTAGAAATATACCAAATGATTTGGGATATAAAAAAGTAAGCTTTAGTATTATCAAGTTTTAAACCTTCTTGAATTGTAGTTTTTGCCTTATAGTAACTTGCATTATTTTGAATATAATCTGCATAGTCACTACCTACATAAATTATTTGACATTGGTCAAAGGGTAGTTTCCTCGATATAATATCCCTATAAATAAAAGCAACTTCATTATTATTGCCATAAGCCTTAACTAGCCTAAAGGTATCTGGATTTGTCCCGCCTTCATATAAATAAAAAAGGTTGTTAACCTTATAATCGTAAGGAATATCAGGTATTAAACTTTGAGATTCGGGTCTTTTAATGCCAGGAGGGTTAGAAAGGCCTAGGACTTTAAACTTATTAGCAATTTTATCTAAAAATTCTTTTTCCAATAAACCAAGTAGAGTGTTTTCATATATGTAAATATAAGCATCTATTTTTTTATAGGGCAACTTTAAAATATCTACCCTGTCTACAAGTCCACCCTCCTTAAGAGTACTTTCATATAAGGTGTATATTCCTTTAATTTCTTCAATTTTTCTATTACTTGCTTTAATCATCTCTGGCCTAATCCCAGCCATTTTAAAATCTAAAAGCAAGGTATAAAGACTCCCATATGTATTTAAAGTAATGATTTCTCTTTTAAAAACTTCAGCCTTAACATCCGCCCCATTCATAATAGACTCAATTATTAGCCTAGCACCTTCATCATTAATTAGTTTTAGCTTATGTTTTTTTAAGTATAAATCACTTAGGTCTTTAGCAAGTTGACCTAGGCTTGTTATCCTCGTTCTTGTTAAAGTCCCATACCTTAAAAGAAGACTTGTTTTCACAGAGTCAATGCTTGAGGACTTATCTACGATAATTATTTTTTCTATATTTATATCTAAAACTGCATCTCTTAAGTTCATCTTAAAGCCCGCCCCCTAGTTAAATTCTAGTCAAATATTGTTACACTCTCAACATACATAATCTCACACGCCCCATTTCCAGTATCATTTCTTGTCCTACTTGTCTTCCATAGGGAAGGGTTGTTTGGATTTTTAAAGTCTACATCAACTAAAAACCCTTCTAGTTTTATATAATCATCCTCTTTTATTTCTTCAATTGTTTTTAAAATATCCTTATCCTTATGGATTATATGTACATTAGCTGAGTTTTTAGAAATATAATCTGATGCAACTGGAAGGTCTTTTGAATACTTGTAATAATACCACCTACCCCCTTGAGAATAGCTTATCCCCCCATCGATTTCTTCCTTGTTTAAATCTCCCCATGCTATAGCTAAATCATATTTAGATACTTGTGAGGGAAAGTCAGAATACTTTTTCTTAGACTTTACAACCCCTGTCAGAGAGTACTCAGCCCTAGTAAGTAGGTAAACCTCACCTTCACTGCCTTTATAAATCATTTTATTTGCTTCTTTTAAATCATTTTGAATAGGCATGGCAATTTCACCTTGATAAATACTATTATCAAGAAGCAAAGACTTGCCAAATAAGACAAGGGCTATTAAAAGTAAAAGGCTTAGTAATTTAGATAAGCTAGTCAAGTAACCATCTCCCTATTCTAATATAAATTATAACACAAGGGGAAATAAAAAAACTAGTTAACATTGTAGTTAGCTAGTTTTTGGCAGATGGATTACAAGAATAAATCACTGCCTCCTTTTTCTTACCTAATATTTCTATTTACATTCCATTCTGGTTCTATTAAAGGGAAATAGTACAAGCTATTCCTGAGAATCGTAACGCTATTTACATTCCATTCTGGTTCTATTAAAGGATTTAGCAAGAGCATCTGATATCGTGACTGATACAAATTTACATTCCATTCTGGTTCTATTAAAGGTAGCACTAACAAC
>CAZSLV010000042.1:0-15809 GCA_964607545.1 uncultured Gudongella sp.
CTATAGAGGATAAGCATTATATACTCTAGATTTTCACCAGGGGCTGCTTCTATAGAATGAGATTCTCCTTCTCTGCAAATAGCTAGGTCACCTGGATAAAGAACAGTGTCCATACCTTCTTCATTGTAAAGGGCCTTGCCTTTTAAGATATAGTAAGCTTCTTGGTCTCCTTCATGCATATGGTATCCTATTGAATTTCCTGGTTCTATTATTGACTTGCCATATAACCTACCCTTGCCTAGGAAATCCTCTGGTTCAAAAAAGTTTACTACCGTAACATGACCCTTGCCATTTTTTAAGCCTTCAATTCTTTCTACCTTATATTCATTACTGCGCCTGATCATTAATTTATCCTCCTTACAAATATACCAAGTTTATTTTATATTTTCATTGTATCTTTTTTATCACAATAATATATGACAAAGGTGGAAAACGTTTTTTATCCCTTATTGCTAATGTAATCTTATGCTCTATCCTTGATAATATGATTATAGTGGTATAATTATGAATAAATATAAGAAAGGGGACTATGAAAATGGGTTATAGAAATGATTTACTAACAAGTAGGGCTATTATAAAGCATGGGTCTTTTGCACTTATTCCACCAGAGGGTTTAGTGTTTAATGTTATTCCTCATTTTGAAGATGCTGAGATTTCAGTTGTAGCATCTCCAAGACTTGGAGCAAGCTTTGTTGAATACCTAGCTACTTTTAAACCAAATGGAGGTAACAGGAAGGGCTTTGGAGGAAATGGAGTTGAAACTTTTGTCTATGTGGTTTCTGGAGAATTAGAAGTTGAAATAGATGATGAGAAATTTGACTTAGAAGAGGGCGGCTATGTATTTTGTCCACCAAGTAAAAGTATGATTATGACAAATAAGTCAAATGCTGATACAAAACTTGTCCTATATAAGCAAAAGTATGTACCAGTAGAAGGTGTTAAGGAGCCTTGGGTTGTATCAAATAATGTTAAGAATTTAGAAGTTATCAATTATTCTGATATGGATGATGTTTTCTTAGTAGATTTTTTACCTACCAGCCTAGAATTTGATATGAACTTCCATATTTTAACCTTTATGCCAGGGGGATCTCATCCCTTTATTGAAACCCATGTCCAAGAGCATGGAGCATATTTATTAACAGGAGAAGGTATGTATAACTTAAACAACGACTGGGTTTCTGTTAAAAAAGGTGACTTTATTTGGATGGGACCTTTTGTCCACCAAGCAGCTTATGCCTTTGGAAAAGAGCCACTTTCTTATGTGTACTCAAAAGATTGTAATAGGGATCCAGAAATATAAAAAATTTATAGCTTTTACAAGTACTACCCCTAGGTTAACCTAGGGGTAGCTTATTTTTCTAATATTTTAAGAATCTTTAAACCTACCTCAACTTCTAGCATCTTAGTCCTATCCTCTATATCCAAATTGGTAATTTCCTTAATTCTGTTTAGCCTATAAAGAACAGTTTTATAGTGGACAAATAGTTCCTCTGCAGTTTTTACAGCATTTAAATTGCACTTTAAATACATTTGAAAGGTGTCAATTAGTTCATTATTCTTATCTTTATCATACTTTTGCAGTCTTTTTAAACTTTCTGGTATAAAGTCCTTTAAGAGGCCCCTATCTTGAAAGCTGCAAAGCAATTTATATATGCCTAAGTCCTCATAAATTGATGTAGAGTCTTCTCCTGATATTCTAATGCCAAATAAAAGGGCATCCTTAGCTTGTTTATAACTTTCCCCAATATCTGAAACATCTTTAGCTATGCTTCCTATGCCAAGACTTACTGTTACCTTTCCAAGCCTTTTTTTAATAGTTTCCCTTACTTCCTCTCCAAATTCTTTTAGGGAATTTGAAGTGGCAGTATCTTCCCTTAAACTGCTAGGCCAAAACACAATGACTTCATCCCCCTTTATAAGGGATATATGGCCAGTTATATGATGGTAGGCTATCCTATCTATTATAGTTTTGGCGGTTTCTCTTGACTCAATAAACCATTCAGTGTCAGTTAATTTAGATTTTTCTTTGTTTCTGCTTAAGGAAAAGATTCCAATACAATACTCTTTTCTCAAATCCCACCCTAGCAAGGCCCCCCTGTCATAAACAGTTTGCTTAGAGCTGTAATTTTTATTTATCAAGTCATCCATCAAGTCGCCCTTGTATATTAACTTGGCAGAATTTACAGCAGTTTCCTTTAATATTTCAAGCCTTAGGGTGTTGGCTGCACTTTCTACAGCTATAAAGTCTAGCTCGTTTAATTCTTTATTAAGTTCTACTATCCCTATATAAGCTTCAATTTTATTAACAACTTCTATAGGTTCTACTATTAAGTGCTTAAGTTCTTCTATATTTTCAAATTTCATATCTATGCCATAAATAGGGTAACCCTTATATACCATCTTCCTCATTTTCTTTTCTACTATATGGAGTTCACTGTAGTCGGGGTTACTATAAGCTAAGACCCTCATTTCATTATCAAATATTATAACTGGATTATCTACTAGGTCTTCTAATGAATCTGCTATTGATTCAATCCCTTTCATTTTTAAGGCTATTTCATTAAATCTCTCGTGGCATTCCTTATAGTAATTTAACCTATTTACTTGCTCATTAAATAGCTCCCCCATTACAGGATATAAGATATCAATGTACTTTGTTTCTTTTGATATTTCAATAATAGGAAAGTCTAAATCTAAGCCTATTTCTATAAGTTCCTTTGAAACTTTAGGGAATGTTTCTGATTTTTTAATTATAATTGCCGCTGCACCATTTTTCGCTACTTCTGTTAGAAGTTTTTTTTGTGCTTGTATATCCTTGTCAATGGAGTAAAAGCTAGTTAATAATAACTCTCCCCCTTTTATCCAATCTGCTATATCTGGCCTTTCAACAATTGTAATGCCTTCTACAGAAGTTTTTGTAACAACTTTTACACCAGAGAGCAACTTAGCATTTTTAAAGCAATTTAATTCTAAAACATCCTTTAATAGAATACCCACTTAGTTCACCTTCTTCTTTTGGTCTTTACTCTATTATAGTCTATTTAAGAATTTAAAAAAAGTGCAGATATAAAATTTAATTTATAACTGCACTAAGTTTACTTTATTTATCATCACCTGCATACTTTTCTACTAAAGCTTCTAGGGCCTTTGTAAAACATTCGTAAGGAGCCCTTACAGTTCCTGCACCTATTTGTCCCATTCCAGCTACCTTGTGGGCAATCCCTGTATTAATTATAGGGGTTATGGAAGTTTCTACTACCCTTCTTACATCAATTCCAACTAGGGCCCCCTTAAAGTCCCATGTAGGTATAGGTAGGTTAGGATTGTGGTCTAGGCATATTTCCTCCATCTCATCAGAAATTTCCTTAGCTGCACCGAATCCATCTGCTCCAACAAATCTTGTAACTCCAGGTGCAGCTATCATAGCCATACCACCTATTCCAAAGGTTTCAGTTATGGCGCTATCTCCCATATCCATATTTGCATCATCCTGAGAATACCCTGTAAAGAATAAACCCTTTGGCATATTTACAGGGGCAATAAACCACCTATCTCCCAAACCTGAAACCTTAATTGCAAAGTCCTTGCCATTTCTTGTCATTGCAGTTACTATAGTCCCTTCTCCTATTGTCTTTGCAGCATCCATAATTGACTTGCAATAAGCCATTGCTATATTTAAGAAAAATTGGTCTGTGTCAGCCAAAAATTTAGTTACATCCTTTAGGTCCTTGTTACTTATATCAGTTTCTAAAATATATGGGGTTATATCCTTCATAAACAAGGCTGATCCAGCTATGTTTCTTTGGTGGAACTCATCCCCCATGGATATGGCCTTTGATACTAAGACGCTTAAGTTCATACCACCATCCATCTTTTTTAGTGCTTTAGAAAGGCTTGGTCCCAAGACATCCTTTAGCCAATGGAGTCTATCTACTACTTCCTTGCTATATGCACCAAACCTTAGGACCTTGCCAATGCCTTCATTTAGGGTGCAATAAGCCCTATTGCCATGTTCCTTATTTTCAACTACTAAAAGAGGCATGTTTGGAGAAGTTATCCCCCCCATTGGGCCAACAGCATCCACATCATGACATGGAATAAATTTAATTTTATCATTTTCTAAAAGCTTATGGGCGGACTCCCTATCCTCTGCCCAACCTTCAAATATAAGAGCCCCATAGCAAGACCCTTGCATGGTATTTGTCATATCTTCCCATTTTATAGGAGGGCCAGCATGAAGGAGGGTATGGTCTTGTAATTCTTTAATAACATCCTTAGCAGGAACTACATCTAATAAAAATGGTTGCCCTCCTACTATTTTTTCAATAACAGCTTGATTTGCATCTTCTAAGTTTTTATATTTCATGGCTTACCTCCTATTTATCCTTTAATAAGTTTAACATTCTTTGTAATTCTTTATTGCCACCTGCTATAGGGGACCAATCATATTGAATAACACTAGCTCCCTTATCAAATAAGGTTTGTGCAAAACTCATAAGACCTACATTTATTATTTTAAGAGGTTTATTAAGGAAGGATTCATCTTCCTCTTCTAAAGTCCTAGTGTCATTAAGATATTCTAAAGCTTCCTTAGCTAATTTTGCAGCACTAGCATTACTTTCAACTACTATGGCCCCTGCTTCTTCTAGTATGTTAACTTGGTCCTTGTAACCTTGTATATCCTCATCTGTCCCGCATACAGACCCAATAATTATAATCTCATCATTTTGCTTTTTCTTATACTCAAGTAAATCCTTTATAGGATTTTTAAGGGAATTGGCCATATTTTGATTGGCCCCATAGCCTATGACATTGTCAAATAATACTATGGCTACTTCCTTATTGTCTTTTAAATTATTAAAAGCTTGGATTCTAGTTGTAGGATCAATCATTGGATGGGGTCTACCCTTGGTATACTCATCATCCCCAAAGTCAATAATGGTGGAATTTTTATCTTTTTGCAGCTCTTTTTTAAGTATTAACTTACTTTCTCCAGCAAGTGTTCCTCCCCCATAGTATCCATGAATTTGTCTCTTCTTTGGATTAGCTCTTATTAGATTTAATTTTTCTTTTAAAGAATCTAAGTTCTTTTGCATACTACCATCTTTCTTGCTAAGGTAAAGAGCTAGGTATGATGCTTCCTCAAGATTTTTCGTATAATAAACATTGTTGGAGTCAATATTTCCACTTGCGCCTAAAAATAAGGCAACTAGGGGCTTATCTATAGACTTAAATTGTTCAATCATCATATCCATAACCCCTTTTGCTGGGGGCTTTGATACAAAGACTATTACTTCTGTTTCCTTATCTTCTTCTAGCATTTTTAAGGCTGTCTTAGCAGAAATACCACCTATTTCTTCTTGAAGGTCCCTACCCCCAATACCTATAGCTTGGGAGATCCCTCCCCCTGCTCTTGAAATTAGGCTTGTTATTTCTTGAATACCTGTACCAGATGCTCCAATTACCCCTATATTGCCTGTATTTACATTATTAGCAAAGGCTAAAGGGGTCTTATTAATTATACCAGTTCCACAATCTGGCCCCATTACTATAAGGTCTTTTTTTAAGGCTAAATCCTTTAAAGCTCTTTCTTCATCAAGTGAAACATTATCGCTAAATATAAAGAGGTTTACCCCTTTTTCAAGTAGTTTTTTACCCTCTTCATAAACATACTCCCCTGGGATTGATATTAAGGCAAGGTTTGCATCCTCCATTTTATTAATTGCTGTTTGCAAGCTCTTCACCCTGCTTAAATTTGATGACCTAGTGCTTGAAGCCATATCTAAAATAAAAGCTTCTAGCTCTTTTTCAACAACCTTTAGCATTTCTTTGTCCCTAGCTTCAACCCCTATACATATATCATTTGGCTTAGCTTGATCAAATTCCTCAACATACATACCTGTGTTTTTAAAAATATCCTTATTAGCTGGGGTCCCCATCATGATTGAAACTCTATCTAAGTTGTCCATGCCGCTTAATCTTGAGCTTAATAACATAAGATTAACTGAATCTTGATATTGATTTTTTTTAACTAATCCAAATATCATCTTATCACTCCTTGTTTTACTTATCTTATTTTACCAATCTAGTATCTTTTTATAATTTTATCACTTATTAATAGGCTAAACCTTATCAACTAATGCTAAGGTTTAACCTATTTTTTCGTTTATTTGGATATAAGTAGGTTTTTAATATTACTCCTAAATGGATAAGTTGATTACTTGTAATTATCATATTATTTTCTTGCTAATCACTTATAATAATTATAGAATGTATACAATAATCTTTAAAATGGGGTGATTTATATGGATATAAATTTTAATATTTTTTATTGGCTTGTCTCTGCCCTTCCCATAGTCCTATTGATAAGTTTGATGATGGGTTTTAAGTGGTCTGCAATTAAGGCTGCTCCTTTTACCTTGTTAATTACCCTATTTACTTCTTACTTTATTTTTAAGGGACCTATAGACCTTTTAATCCTAGAAGAAGCTAAAGCCTTGTGGAGTTCACTTTCCATAGTGTCAGTTGTAATAACAGCCATTTTATTATATGAAACAAGTAAAGAAGCTAAGGCTTTTTCTTTATTAAACAAGGCCTTTACAGCAATTGCTCCCAATGAGATAATTAGGATCCTCTTAATAGGTGTCGTGTTTGCAAGCTTTCTTCAAGGGGTCACAGGATTTGGAGTCCCTGTCCTTGTAAGTGCCCCCTTGTTAATAGGGATAGGGGTAAGGCCCATATGGTCGGTTGTAATCCCCCTTGTAGGTCACTGCTGGGCTGGAACCTTTGGTACCCTAGCCCTTGCTTGGCATGCATTAATTTTACAAACTTCCCTAGTTGATACTAGGGGGGCTATACTTTATACAAGCCTCCTCTTATCAATTCTTATTTTTCTATCAGGTTTTATGATTACTTACTTTTATGGAAAGTTACAAGGAGTTAAGAAAGGCTTGCTTGCAGTCTTTTCTATTTCTACTACCTTGGCCTTTGGACAAGTTTTTGTAGCTAGGATAAATCCAGACCTGGGTGTCTTTTTACCAAGCGCTATGTCTTTTTTAGTAATCTTGATACTATCGAAACTTCCCCTTTATAATAAGGCCTGGTCTATTAAAGAAAGCCCTATTATGGATAGGACTAGGGGTATAGAGCTTGTTAAGGAAGAAAACATGAATGTATTAGAAGCATTTTTACCCTATTTGGTAATGACTATCCTAACCCTACTTATACTCCTTGTAGGGCCTATTAATAACTTTTTAAGTCAAATTTCCTATGGACCCTACTTTAAAGAAACTATTACTGGCCTAGGAGTTGTAAATAGTGAGGTCTTATCCTATGCTCCAATTAAGCCCTTTACCCATGCTGCTTTTTTTCTTTTGCTATCAGCCCTTAGTGGATATTATTACTATAGGAAAAAGGGGATTATTAAAAAGAATAAAATTTATGCAATAACAAGGAAAACTTTTAAAAAAGCTATACCTTCAAGTATAGCGGTAATTTCTTTATTATCAATTTCTAGGATTTTGACAGGGACAGGTCAAACTAGTGTTTTAGCTTTTGGAGTCTCATCATTTTTTGGGGACTACTACACTGTCTTTGCTCCCTTTGTAGGTCTTTTAGGGGCCTTTATTACTAGTAGCAACATGTCCTCAAATATCTTATTTGGTGGCTTCCAATATTCCTTAGCCAATATATTAGGTATTGATAGTTCACTACTTTTAGGTGCTCAAACAGCTGGTGGAAGTATAGGTACAGCTATAGCCCCAAGTAACATTGTTCTAGGGGCAACCACAGCAGAGATCCTTGGCCAAGAGGGGGATATCTTAAAGAAGATTTTACCCTTTGTCTTAGTTCTTACATCAATATTTGGAATTGTAACCTTTCTAGTTTCATATTTACAATAGTCAAAAAACTAAAAAAGGAAGTGGGTTAATAAAACCTACTTCCTTTATTTTCAATTTAATATATATACCTGCTTGGATTTTTATGGGAACCATTTACTATTACTTCAAAATGTAAGTGAGAACCTGTTGACCTACCTGTATTTCCCATCTTAGAAATCAATTGACCCCTGTAAACTCTCTCTCCATTCTTAACTAAGAGCTTGCTATTGTGGGCATATCTAGTAACGTATCCATTTTCATGGTTTATCTCTACCATATAGCCATAAGACCCACTATAACCTGAGAAAGTTACCTTGCCACCATCTGCAGCATATACGCTTGTTCCAGATGAGTTTGCCAAGTCTATTCCCCTATGCATCCTTCCACTTCTCATTCCATATGGGGATGTCATTCTACCGCTTGTAGGTACAATAAATGAACCCTTGGCTGCAGTTTTAGGTAATTCTTTAGTACCTTGAACTATTTTTTCTGTTACTGGTTCTTCTATTACTACTTCTTCTATTACATTCTTCTCTACTAGAAGACCATTGTGTCTTATTTCTGTAGCCTTTATTTGGGATAGGCCCTTTTCTCCCTTAACTGTTATTTTCTTTTGGTTCTTATAAAGTGAATCATCATTTGTTACTTCTGTTTCATAATTTGTTTCTTCAGTGTATTCTACTTCTTCATTAGTTACTACTGTAAGAAGAGGGGTTGGTACAAATAATTTTACCTCATCTCCTGGTTGTAAGCTTTCTGGACTTTGGCCAGGATTTGCATTTATCAAGTCTTCTACATGGGTATCATACATCCTTGCAATAATCCAATAGGATTCTCCAACCTCTACTGTATGAGTCCTCATTTCATCTTTACCAAGTCTAATACTCTCAATAGTAGCACCTGGGTCGCTTAATTTACTAAAATTAGTTTCCTTTTTTATTATATCGATGCTTTCTAAAAAACTTGTTTGAGTAATCTTTGATTCTCTACCATTTTCTCCTATATAGGGTTCCTTGATAGAATTAAGTATAAAATCTACTTCTTCACCTGATTTGAATATTCCTAAAGATTCTCCATCAACTTCTAATTCATAACCTGTTACCCCTATAGAGATTTTGCTTTGTATATTTGACTTAAGCTCTCCATATGAAGTAAGCACATCATCCTTAGCGTTTGTATCTTCAAAGTGTAGGTCCTTATCAATAGAAACATCCATTTGATATGTATCTACTAAACTTTCCTTTAGCTCTGTGTAAGCTTTTTCTGCTTCTTCTTTTGTCCTAATAACCCCTATTTGCTCTTCTCCTAAGAATACATTAACAGCCTTAGTCTTAGTGTCATTTATAGAGTAAGAAACATAACTTATGCCAATGACCCCAAATGCTACAACTACTGCTAGTGACTTTCTTAATTTATTGTTATGGTAATTTACTTCTTTTATGTTTTGGCTAAATTTACTTATCATTTCCTTTAGCTTCATCAATAAGTCTCCTCCAAGTTTCACCTTATCCTTTGTAGGCAAATTATTTTTGTAACTATTTTGTAAACATTACTCATTAATTATACCAATGGGGACCAATAAATACAACCATAAAAGTCTAGCTTGTATTTAAGCTTAAAGGCAGTTACATTTAAATGGTAAATCTCTCTCCCTCACTAATAAAGCCACCTAAGCATGTGTTAAATTTTACCATAAATCTCTCAAAATATTTGTTACGGAAAGTTAATAAAATAAATGTTTAAGATTTAAAAAATAATCTCAAGTTTTTCAGGTACTATAGTAAAATCAATTACCCTATCTTTAATAGGTGAAATTTCACCATCAATATTAAGGTAAATTTCCTCCTCTACCTTCACACTAACCCTTTGACCTTTATGAAATTCTACATACTTTTCATACTTAATATGGCCCCCCTTAAATATAGAGGGAAATAATAAGAGAATCCTAAGGTTACTTATATTTTTAATTATACATATATCTAATTTTCCATCATCTACCCTAGCCATGGGTATTATTTGCATACCTCCCCCATAATAAGCCCCATTTCCTATGGCAATTAAGGTTGCCTTTTTTCTAAAGCTTATACCATCAACTTCTATATTAATACTTTTACTCCTATAAACTAAGAGGGATGTTAAAACTCCTAAGATATAGGCGGTTTTTCCTTTGATAATTTTTTTTATCTTATCAGTGTGTCTAACAACCTCGGCATCAAAGCCCAAGCTTGCAATATTAAGAAAATAAGTTCCATCCACCTGGCCAATATCTATCATTTTTGTCTTTTTATTTATAATCTTATCAAAAATACTGCCTAGGTCGCTTGTAGTAAATATGGACTTTGAAAAATCATTTCCTGTACCTGCAGGGATGATTCCAAGGATACCAGACCCTCTTTGTAAGATTCCATTAGCAACTTCAAGGACTGTCCCATCTCCCCCAACCCCTATGCATATATTATAATCAGGGTTGTTTTTGACCATTTGTGTTGCTTCTTTAGGCCTTGTAGTAAAAAGCACCTTATATTTTAAGTTGGTAGGGTCCATATATTTTTTTATATAAGATTCATAAGCCTTAGCCTTACCACTTCCAGCAGTAGGGTTTATAATAAACAAGTAACTATCCATTAACTCCTCCTAATTAAAGACTTTTTCATCACCCTTTAAGGCCTTTTCTATAGCTAATACTTCTTCAGGGGATAGGGGTACATTAGACTTTGCATTTATTATGGGCTTACCAAAGCCAACTGTGTTCTCCCTACCATAGATACTTGATATAACAAAGCCATTGTTGTAGTTATCCAACAAGGCTATAGAATAGGACAGGTCACTACCTGTATTTCCAAAAGCCTTATACCTTACAAACCCAACCTTTTGAATTGCAAAATTTAATTTATTTTGTAAAGAACCTATATTGTCTTCTAACAAGTTTATATCCCTGTTTATACTTTTTATATCTCCATTTAGCTGTAAAAACAAGTCTTCAATATTTGCCCCAGACAAGCCCCTTGTCAAAGAATCATATCTTTTTTTGTGTCTTTTATACTCTATTATCTGTGAAATATAAAGTATAAGTAGGATAATAAGGCCAGTAAATAAGCCCATTATAATATAGGCATAATTATATTCAATAAAGTTTATTATATTTGTCATTTAATCACCTATAATTCTCTTTTAATTTTATCTAGTGCTTTTATGCAATATGAAACCTCTTCTAGGGTATTAAAGTAGCCAAAGGAAAATCTTACAGCCCCTTGTTCTAGGGTGCCTATAGTTTCATGGGCAAGGGGGGCGCAGTGGAGTCCAGGTCTAACATATATATCAAACTCTTCGTTTAAAATATAAGCTAGTTCAGATGAGTCCATATTGTCAAAATTTAAGGCAACAACGGGTGATTGCTTTAGTACATCCCCTGGACCATATAGGCTTAAGCCTTTTATTTTACTTGCTTCTTCAATAAAGTACCTGGTAAGGTCTTCTTCATGTTTTCTTATGCTTGTTATACCAACCTTATTTATAAACCTGATACCTTCTCCTAAACCTACTATTCCAGGTGTATTTGGCGTTCCACTTTCAAACTTTTCAGGCATGGATGAAGGTTGGTTTAAGGAATAAGAATCGGAACCCGTCCCCCCTTGGATTAGGGTATTAATTTCTAAGCCTTCCTTTATATAAAGACCTCCTGTACCTTGGGGTCCAAGTAAACTCTTGTGACCAGGAAAAGCTAATAGATCAAGGTTAAGTTTAGCTATGTCTATTTCATATACTCCAGCTGATTGAGATGCATCAAGTAGATACCTAATACCATGGTCCCTTGCTATCTTTGCAATTTCCTCAATTGGTAAAATAGTACCAGTTAAATTGGATATATGGGTTGTTACAATCATCCTTGTGTTTTTTTTAATTGCAGCTTTTATTTTACTTGGGTCAACTTGGCCTGTCCTATCTGCCCAAACTATAGTATTTTCTACCCCTATTTTTTCAAGTTCCCTTATAGGCCTTAAAACTGAATTATGCTCCATAGAAGTAGTTATAACATGGTCTCCTTTCTTTAAGGACCCCTGTATACCTATATTTAAGCTTTCTGTTGCACTAGATGTAAAGATTATATTAAAGGGGTCATCTAGGTTAAAAAACTCCCCTACTAACTCCCTGCTAGCATAAATTTCTCTACTTGCCTTTATAGCAAGCTTATGTCCGGACCTTCCTGGATTAGCCCCGTAACTTGTCATCACTTCATATATTTTATCATAAACCTCTTTAGGTTTTGGAAAAGTAGTTGCCGCATTGTCTAAATAATACATTTTATACCTCCTCAAATTTAAAAGCAATTCTCTAGAGTCATTTTATCATTTTAGGACCCCTATGACAATTGATAATCATTTTATTATCCTCATATAAGAATTATCTACCTAGGCCAGATAATTCTAAAAAAAAAAGAGGCCTAAGCCCCTAATCTTTTAATCTAGTATAAACTGTATCTAATAAGGAATCTCTTAGTTTTTTACCATCTAAAATCAATTCCTCAACTCTCTTTTCAATTTTTGCCTTATACTCCTCATCCTTAATACTTTTTAAATTTATTGTCACATTAAATAAAGAACCTTCAAGGGCTGCATAGGCTAACAAAGTTCCTACCCCCACATCAGTTATGGCACCAATATTTCCATATTGGGCAAAAACTTCTTGGTGACACAATACCTTATAACAGGTTTCTCCAGATCTTAGGGGGACTTCTAGGGCCTTTTTATAACCACTTTGTATGGCCATTGACCTAGCCTTTTTTTCTTCATCGCTATCCTTAGGGAGCTTAAATGCTTGCATTACATCATCAAAGGCTGTTGAGTCTTCATCTACTAGCTTTAAAAGGTCATTAGTTAAGTCATTTATCTTTTTAAATTCTTCTTCCATTTCCTTTTTCTTATCATCTGGAACTGCTTCATAAGCCTTCTTATCTATTGTTAAATGACCAACCATGCTAGTTAAAGCTGACCCAAGGGACCCTACAAGGGCAGATACACTCCCTCCACCTGGTGTTGGACTATCACTAGCTACATCCATTACAAAATTCTTTGCTGTTCTTTCAATTAACATTTTTCTCCTCCTTATATATTAAAATTTAATAATGCCCTCTATTACTATATTTGCTTCGCCACCAACATATACTGAGTAGCCCTCTTCAGAATTTTCAATGCTTAGGTGAATTTGACTCGGTCTTCCCATAGATTCTCCCTGGGAAACGATTAAATTATCATCCGATAAGAGACCATTCTTTTTTAAATAATACATTAAGGCTCCATTAGCAGTCCCAGTAGCTGCTTCTTCATTAATGCCAACTGCTGGGGCAAAGTTTCTTGCATAGGCCATCCTAGAATTTCTACTTTCTATATAAAAGGCATGGACCCCTGTTACATTTAACTTCTTACTTACCTCAGCCAATTTACAAAAATCAACCTTCATATTATCCAGGGTCCTTTTAGTTTTTACTGGAAGTATTATATCTGGTAGGCCTGTAGAAATAATTTCAGGAGCTATATACTTATCCTTAATACCTATGTCAGACTCCTTTAAACCCAATGAGTCTAGGACATCTAATAGGTCTTGGGGAACCCCAAGGGCCTTTGGAGCCTTTTGAGCCATAATTATCTTTTTTGGTAAATAATTGTTATATTCTATGTCAACATTTAAATTACCAGCCTTAGTTTCTATGACAACAGTCTTTACCCCTACCTGTATTGGGTTTATAAAACCCTCTACTGCAAGGGTGTATATGCTTGCTATAGTTGCATGACCACATAGGTCAACCTCTACTAGGGGTGTAAAATAGCGTATCTTAAAGTATGAATCTTCAATTTGCCTTATAAAGGCAGTTTCCGAAAGGTTCATTTCATTTGCTATCTTTTGCATTTGATCCCTATTTAACTTTTTGGCATTTGTAACTACCCCAGCAGGATTACCCCCAAATGGGAATTTACTAAAAGCATCAACTTGAAATATATTTATTTCCATTTAAGATCCCCTCCATTAATGTTCCACGTGGAACATTAGTTTATAATCAAGTCTAATAGCCTATCTAAATCATCATTATTGTAGTATTCTATTTCTATCTTACCACTTTTTTTCTTAGCAACAAGCTGAACTTTAGTTCCTAGTGAGTTCATCAATTGCTCTTCAACTTCTCTTATATATACATCCTTTAACTTTGGTGGACTTTCTTTTCTCTTGCCTTTACTAGCTTTCTTTTCAGTTTCCCTAACATTTAAACTATCTTCTATTATCCTTTTTGCCATTTTTTTCTGTTCTTCTTTATCACTAATACCTAAGAGGGCCTTACCATGACCTGGTGTTAACTTACCCTGGTAAATATAATCTATTATTGATTTATCTAATTTTAAAAGCCTTATTGTATTACTTATATATGTCCTACTTTTGCCTAGGGCCCTTGCTAATTCATCTTGTTTTAAGTCATACTCTTTCATAATAGACTTATAAGCTTCTGCCTCTTCTATTGGGTTTAAGTTCTCCCTTTGTATGTTCTCTATAAGGGATATCTTTGCACTTGACTCTGTATCAATAACTCTTACAATTGAAGGTATAGCCTCTAAGCCAGCTAGTTTAGTTGCCCTCCACCTTCTTTCACCAGCTATTATTTCATATTCTTCTCCATCTTTTCTCAATATAATTGGCTGAATTACTCCATTTTCTCTTATTGACTGGGCAAGGTCCTTTAATGCTTCTTCATCAAAAAATTTTCTTGGCTGATCATCCCTTGCTTTTATTTTATTTAAATCTATAAGCTCAATGCTTTCTTGTGGCATAAGTTTAACTTCACTTATAAGGCTATCTACTTTTTCCTTATCTTTAATTAAAGCAGAAAGTCCCTTTCCTAAACCGCTCTTTTTTACAGCCATATACCTTCCTCCCTTCATAAAGCCCTAGTCCTGCAAGTATAAAAATTCTTCAGCTAGCTCCATATAAGATTCCGCACCCTTTGACTTAGAATCATAATCAAAAATAGAAAGTCCATAAGAAGGTGCCTCGGCAAGTCTTACATTCCTTGGTATAATACTTGTGTATACTTTGCCCTTAAAGTATTCTTTTACTTCTTCTACAACTTGAATTGAAAGGTTAGTACGCCCATCAAACATGCTTAAGACAACACCTTCAACCTCTAAGTTTGGGTTGTAATTCTCCCTTACTAACTCTATGGTTTCGAAGAGTTGACTAACCCCCTCTAGGGCAAAATATTCGCATTGGATAGGTATAATAACACTATCAGATGCAATTAAGCCCATAACACTTAAAATACCTAGAGATGGGGGGCAGTCTAAAATTATAAAATCATAGTCTTTTTTTATTGTATCTATGGCTATTCTTAAGGCATTCTCCCAATCACCACTTCTAGCAAATTCAATTTCTAACCCTGCAAGTTGGTTGTTAGATGGAATTATACTTAAGTTTTCAGAGCTTGTCTTATATATCCCTGTATCAATCGTAGTTTTTTGAGTTAGTATATCATATATTAGATAAGGTACATCATTTTTATCTAAGCCTAGTCCACTAGTAGAATTTCCTTGAGGGTCTATATCAATAAGCAATACCTTCTTGCCCAATTTGCCCAGGCCCGCTCCAAGGTTAATAGTAGTCGTAGTCTTCCCAACCCCTCCTTTTTGATTAAACACAGCAATAGTTTTTCCCATAGAAACACCCCTTCTTGTTCATATAACTATGATACCATATTCTAGAGAAATATTCACAAATAAATAATGTTCCACGTGGAACATTGTGTTTTATTTAATATAATGTATTGTTTCTTGTAGGGCCAGACGACTCTGTCTGGCCGTTTTCCTAGATACAGCGGATGGACAGAGTCTTCCATCCCTACATTATAAGCAATATTATAAAATATGAGTGGAAGCAGATGACTCTATC
>CAZSLV010000043.1:0-15761 GCA_964607545.1 uncultured Gudongella sp.
AATATAAATAAAGTTTTTTAAAAAAAATTATAAAAAATGTTGACATATATTTCAAACCGTGATATTATTTAATTACAGCAAAGATAGTGACAAAAAAATAAATCTTATAAAGTTAATTAAAAAACAAGGAGGCATAAAAATGAAAAAGGTAATGAGTATTTTATTAGCATTAGTATTAATGATAGGAGCACCAGTATTTGCAGCAGAAAATGACATCGTAGATATAGCTTCAGGTAATCAAGACTTTAGTGTTTTAGTAGCTGCCCTTCAAAAGGCAGATCTAGTAGGAGCCCTTCAAGGTGAAGGACCATTTACAGTATTTGCACCAAGTGATGCAGCTTTTACTAAATTGTTAGGTGAACTTAATATCACAGCAGAACAATTACTAGGTCACCCACAATTAAAGGATGTCTTACTATACCATGTAGTATCTGGCAAGGTAATGAGCACAGACCTATCTAATGGACTAGAAGCAGAAACTTTAAAGGGTGAGAAAATAAAGGTGGATTTAACTAGCGGAGTAAAAATTAACTCATCTAATGTTACAAGTGCTGATATTGAAGCAATCAATGGTGTAATTCATGTAATAGACACTGTACTTGTACCACAAGACTTTAAACTTGTACAAGAAGAAAAGATAGCAGACCAAGGTCCAAAAACAGTTGTAGACATTGCCTTATCAAATGATGACTTTAGTATTCTAGTAGCAGCCCTTCAAAAGGCAGACCTAGTAGGAGCCCTTCAAGGTGAGGGACCATTTACAGTATTTGCACCAACAAATGCAGCATTTGAAGACTTATTAAAGGACTTGAATATTTCAGCTAGTGATTTATTGAGCCAACCTGATTTAGCAAAAGTTTTACTCTACCATGTAGTTTCAGGTAAAGTGATGAGCACAGACTTAAGCAATGGTTTAGAGGCACCTACCTTAAATGGAGAGGCACTTAAATTTGACTTATCTTCTGGGGTTAAGGTATCTACTTCCAATGTTATAGCACCAGATATAGTAGCTGGTAATGGTGTAGTTCATGTAATTGATAAGGTCTTAGTACCACCTAACTTTACCCTACAAGAAATGGCTGAAGATACTCAAATGCCAAAGACAGGTTTAGTAGATTTGACTCCACTTATGGGAATAAGTATAATGGCATTAATAGGAGCATTTGCTTTAAAGAAAAAAATATACGGATAAGTAGGTGATTGACATGAGCGACTTTGGTAGTCGATTAAAAAACATTAGAAAAAACAAAAATATAACTCAAAAAGAATTAGCTAAAAATATAAAAGTCGCTCAGTCAACTATTGCAAATTATGAAAAAAACCTTAGATTCCCAGGAAGTGAAATTTTAAGGCAAATATCAGATGAACTTGATATAAGTGTGGATTATTTATTAGGACTTACTGAATTGGAAGTAAAAGATTCCCTTGATTCTGAATACGACCTTGAAAGTGTCTATACTCATTTACTTGATATCCTACTTTTAGGTAAGACACAAGAGGCGAGGGAGATAATAAAAAGTTTTGCAAAAAGAGGGGTTAGTTCTATAGATATAATAGAGTATATATTTATGCCCCTCTTAAGATTAATTGGAGATAAGTGGGTAAAAGATGAAATTTCTATAGGACAAGAGCACTATATTACAGGTTTAATAGATCGTTTGTTTGACTTTATATCTGAAGAAAACAAGGTAGAAGAAGATAAAAAGATGACAGCCTTGTTTATGGCACCCACAGGAGAAGAACATGTGATAAGCTTAAAAATGTCTACTGAATACTTTAGAGTAAGGGGATGGAAGGTAATATTTTTAGGTAGGTCAATTCCTATAAAAAGTTTGATTGAGATTATTAAAAATAATAAGGTGGACTTGGTAGTCTTATCTGCCATAACCCAAAGTTCTATAAATAGTGCCTCTTATATTGTTGAGGGCCTTAAATGGAATTTAAAAGAAACTAGCCCAAAGTTTTTATTAGGAGGAAATATAGTAGACGAATCTAATCAAAGGGTTATTGATACCTTTATAGATTATCCACTTAGTTCTATTTACAATCTCAAACCTTTAGTTAAAAAAATTGAAGAAGATATTTTAAATGGGTAATAAGACAATATAATGTTTTATTACCTGTTTTTTCTTTATTAGGAAAGTTCTACTTTCCTAACAAAGAAAAAATAAAGGTTGTAGGGGATTATCCCCTGCCGTATTAAGGAAGGTGCTCAGATGCGTGCAGCATCGTAGAAGCTTTTTTATTTGAAAGGAGATAATTTGATGTTAGATAAAAAAATTAAGGACCTAGGAGAAGAAATCTTAAAGTCAAAATACACAATAGTTTTAACAGGAGCAGGCATGTCTACAGAAAGTGGAATATCAGATTTTAGGTCAAAAGAAGGTGTTTGGTCAAAGTTTGACCCCATGGAAGTTGCAAGTAGGAAGGCTCTAGAAAATGATTATGATAATTTTCATGACTTTTATTCCCTAAGGTTAAAAACAAAAGTTGAAAAAAAACCCCACCTAGGTCATGAAATTTTAGCTAAATGGGAAGAAAAAGGCTATATTAATGGAGTTATAACCCAAAATGTAGATAATTTTCATCTTGAAGCAGGAAGTAAAAATGTCTACCCAATACATGGATCAATAACAAAATATAGGTGTAACCAATGTAATAAAGAAGTAAGCAAAGAAGACTTTATAGCTAAAATGCCTTGTGAAAATTGTGGAGGCAATCTTAGGCCAGGAATTGTTTTATTTGGAGAGTCCCTACCTGGAGAAATTTTGGAAGGTGCTATAAGAGAAATAGAAAAGGCTGACCTTGTAATAATTATAGGAACGAGTTTAAGTGTTTATCCAGCAGCTAACCTCCATGCCTATACAAGGGGGAAGGTTGTTTATATAAATGATGAGGCTAAGACAGATAAGAGAATCCATATGTTTATTGAGGGTAAGGCAGGACAAGTACTTAAGCTAGTAGATGAACATATTAATTCCAAATAAGTATTTATAAAATAAGAGTATTTAAAAATTCTTATCCTTCCTATGCTTGTAATATTTCAGAATATTAGATAAAATGAAGATAATATAGATGAAAGAAGGGATTAAATGACAGGTAATAAACCAACGCGAGAAGAAGCCTATGAATTACTTACAAAATATGTTGAAAATGATAGCCAAATAAAACATGCTTTGGCAGTAGAAGCTACCATGGTTCACTTTGCAAATTTATTTGGAGAAGACCCACAAAAGTGGGGGATAATTGGTTTAATTCATGACTTAGATTATGACAAGTATCCCGAGGAACATTGCAAGATGACAGAACAAATTTTAAAAGAAGAAAATTGGCCAGAGGATTATATAAGGGCAGTTTTAAGTCATGGTTGGAAGCTTTGTACTGATGTAGAGCCAATAGAAAAAATGGAAAAGGTAATCTATACTATAGATGAGCTTACAGGCCTAGTGGCTGCCACAGCCCTAATGAGACCAAGTAAATCTATTATGGATATGGAAGCTAAATCAGTTAAGAAAAAGTGGGGGCAAAAATCATTTGCAGCTGGAGTAAATAGAGAAGTAATAGAAGATGGGGCCTCCTTATTAGGAATGGAAATCAAAGATCTTATCCATGAAACCATTATGGGTATGAGGACTGTTGCACAAGAAATTGGCTTAAATGGACAAGAAGAAAAAAATGATTGGGGGAAAGAAAATGAGTAAGTATTATGCAGAACCTTTTAAAATTAAGATGGTAGAACCTATTAAAATTTTAACCACAGAGGAAAGAAAAGAGAAAATCAAGGAAGCTAATTACAACCTTTTTTCTTTAAATGCTGAAGATGTTTATATTGACCTATTAACAGATAGCGGTACTGGTGCAATGAGTGCTAATCAATGGGCAGGGGTAATGGTAGGAGATGAATCTTATTCAGGTTCAAGATCTTTTAAAAACCTCATGGAATCTGCAAAGGATATATTTGACTACAAGTACTTCCAACCAGTCCACCAAGGAAGGGCAGCAGAGAAGGTAGTTATGCCAATATTTTTAAGAGAGGGTAAGGTTGCCATTTCAAATATGCATTTTGATACTACAAGGGCACATGTAGAATTATCTGGTGCAAGGGCTATAGATTGTGTTATCAAAGAAGCCTTAGATACAGTAAATTACCATCCCTTTAAAGGTAATATGGATAATGAAAGATTGGTAAAATTAATAGAAGAATACGGAAAAGATAACATAGGAATGATAATAATTACAGTAACAAATAACAGTGCTGGGGGACAACCAGTTTCTATGGCCAATATAAAAGAAACTAGTGAAATTGCTAAAAAATATGGGATACCAGTATGTTTGGATGCTGCAAGGTATGCTGAAAACTCTTACTTTATAAAAAATAGAGAAGAAGGTTATAAGGATAAGACCATCAAAGAAATAGCAAAAGAAATGTTTTCCTATGCAGATATGTTTACTATGAGTGCTAAAAAAGATGCTATAATAAATATGGGTGGACTTATAGGTATAAAAGATGATGCACAACTTTTTGAAACAGTAAAGGCTAGGACAATTCCCTACGAAGGATTTATTTCTTACGGAGGACTTTCAGGAAGAGATATTGAAGCAATGGCTATAGGACTCCAAGAGGGTACTGATTATGACTTCCTTAAGTATAGGATTGGACAAATGGAGTACCTTGCAGAAAAGCTTGATGAAATAGGAATTGCCTACCAATCGCCAGTTGGAGGCCACGCCTTATTTATAGATGCAAGAGCCTTTCTACCTCATATTCCATTTAATGAATTCCCAGCTCAAACCCTATCAATAGAGTTATATATAGAAGCTGGAATCAGAAGCTGCGATATAGGTTCCTATATGATGGGCAATGACCCTGATACAGGAGAGCAAATTGAGTCTCAATTTGAATTTACAAGACTAGCTGTACCTAGAAGGGTTTATACTCAGTCCCATTTAGATGTTATAGTAGAAGCTTTGAAGGCTATTAAAGATAGAAAAGACACCTTAAAAGGTTATAAGATTACTTGGGAACCAAAAGTGTTAAGACATTTTACTTCAAAGTTAGAGCCTTTAAATAAATAATAAATCACTTGTAATTCCACCTTAAAATTAAGGTGGAATTTTTCCTAAAATTATAAAAATATCGCAAATGATAATGTTTATCAAATACCTACCTGGGTATAATGATAAATAGATAATGATAAATTTATATATATAAAGGAGAGAGTGATTATGAGTTTTACTTTACCAAGCTTAAATTATGGATACGATGAGTTAGAGCCATTTATAGATGCTAAAACTATGGAGATCCACTATACAAAGCACCATCAAGGTTATGTAAACAACCTTAACAAGGCTTTAGAAGGCCACGAAGAACTACAAGGTTTAAGTGTAGAAGATTTAATAAGGTCTCTTGATAGGCTGCCTGAAGATATTAAGACACCTGTAAGAAACAATGGGGGAGGGCATCTAAATCACACAATGTTTTGGGAGATTATGAAACCTAGCGGTGGTGGAGAGCCTAATCCAGTTCTACTTGATAAAATAAACCAAGCATTTGGTTCCTTTGAAAATTTCAAAGAAGAGTTTAAGAAACAAGCCTTGGGTAGGTTTGGTAGTGGTTGGGCATGGTTAGTAGTAGATGGTGATAAGTTAGAAATTGTATCTACTCCAAACCAAGATAATCCTATATCAGAAGGAAAGAAACCAATTTTAGGTATAGACGTATGGGAACATGCTTATTATCTTAAATATCAAAATAAGAGGAATGAGTATATAGATTCTTGGTTTAGCACAATTAATTGGGATAAGGTAGAAGAAAACTATAATAAGTAAGTGAGTAAAAAGCCCCTTTTAGGGGCTTTTAATTTTGCTTAATTGTAGACTCTGCTAATATTATGGTATAATGTTCTAATTAAGACAATATTTTTTAATAAGTAAGCTATGAAGAAAGAGAGTGTTTAAAATGAAGATAGAAGCAAAGAAAATCCTTTATAACTTAAAGGAGAAGGCAGTTGAATACTACAATAGTCCAAAAAAACTAAAAGCCCTCCTTGATATTACTAACTTTAAAATCAAGGACAATGCACAACTTGCAAATCTTATTGAAGACATACAAGCCCTTATGAGCCTTGTTATGGATTATAGTAAAAAAAGATATAGGACTGTTTCAAAATCTACTATCATAACCATAATTGCAGGTTTATTGTATTTGGCAAATCCCATGGACTTGATACCTGATTTTCTAGCAGGTGGATTCATTGATGATGCTGCAGTAATAGGCTACCTGTTAACAAAGCTTAAGGATGAATTAGACAAGTATAAGGAATGGAAAAAACTATAAGTAGGGGGTAAGTATGAAATCCAAGTTTTTATTAGTTGCAATATTACTTATCATGGTTACAAATAAAGCTCTAGCTGTTGACCTATCACTAGGGCCACCTAGACAGGTTTCTGTAGAAATAAAAGATTCAACTAGCGATTCTTTTCTTTTAAAGTGGAAAGATGACAAAAGCGCTCAAGAAATAAGCTTGCAAGATGCCTATAAGGAAAAGATATTTACCCAGGTAAATATTTATATAAGGCAAGGAGATGATATATCTATAAAGGATATTACTTATAACTTTATTGACATACCAAAGAACTCTGAAGGTCTTTCTCAAATAAGCCTTATTCCAGAACAGCTAGGTCTTTTAGATAAGAATATAGATCTTCTAGAGTCTGCCTATAGTTTTAAAATTAGGCATGGAATTAGGATGTCAGATATTTTAGGGTCCTTTAGTATCCTAGGCCCCTATAGTCCATCAACTTCTATAGGGCTTATTTATCCCTACAACTATGCAAGTCCGTGGGCTATAAAAGAATTAAACATGGCGGAAAATGCCGGCTTAATAACTGATGAAATTAGTACAAACATGAAGGAAACTATTAGTAGAGAAGAATTTAGTAGTCTAATGGTTAATTTTTATGAAAAGGCTACTAATAAAGTTATAGACACAAGTAAAGCACCTTTTTTAGACACAGAAAGCATAGGAGTATCAAAGGCATACAATTTAGGTATTGTATCTGGATATGAGGATAAGACCTTTAGGCCTAAAAACCCTATTACAAGACAAGATATAGGTGTTATAATTTTAAGGACCTTAAAAACCATTGATCCAAGCTTAGATACAAGGATACAAGTTGTAGAAAATAATGAGGGAATCAAAGATTATGCCTATGAGAGCATGATTTACTTAAAAGAAAAGCAAATATTTAAGGGTGATGAAAATGCTAGGTTAAACCCTTACCAACAAATTACTAGGGAAGAATCGGTCCTTTTACTACTTAGGGCCCTTAATGAATTTATAAGTTAATAAAATCAAGTATAAAGGGGATGGGCTAGTGCTAAGTCAAAATATTGGTGAAATAGCAGCTTTGTTTACAGCATTTAGCTGGACATTGGTCGGTATATTCTTTGGTCAAGCTACTAAGAGAATAGGGAGTGTTTCTGTTAATTTTATTAAACTTATATTTGGTTTTATTTTCCTTTCAATAACAGCCCTTTTAACTAGGGGCTTGATGTTTCCTACAGATGCAAGTCTTCATGCTTGGACTTGGCTTACCCTATCTGGAATAATAGGTTTTTTCCTTGGTGATTATTTTATGCTAAGGGCTTATGTTGAAGTGGGGGTTAGGATATCTTTACTTATGATGGCTACAAGCCCCCCTATGGCAGCTATATTTGGATTTGTTTTTCTAGGGGAGAAAATATCTTTGATTGGTATCCTAGGTATGCTGATAACAATTACAGGAATTATTATAGTAATTGTAAATAAGGATACAAGGGGGCAAAAGGTAAAGATAAAGTATTCTACTAGGGGTCTTTTTTTTGCCTTCCTAGGGGCTCTAGGTCAAGCAGTGGGTTTAATCTTTAGCAAGGTAGGTTTGGGGGATTATAATACATTTGCAGCTACCCAAATTAGAATTATAGCTGGTTTTATTTCCTTTGCAATTTTTGTTAGCCTAAGAAGGGAATGGGGGTCTATAAGACTTGCAATAAAGGATAAGGAAGCAATAAAATACACCCTCTTAGGGTCCATATTTGGACCCTTTATAGGTGTTAGTTTATCTCTTGTAGCTATTAGGTATACAAGTGCGGGTATTGCTTCAACTATAACATCTATAACCCCAATAACAATAATTCCTTTTTCTATATTTTTATTTAAAGAAAAGATTAGTCCCCTTGAAATATTTGGTGCATTTGTATCTGTGTGCGGAGTAGGAGTCTTACTTCTTTTTTAATATAAAGCCCTTATTTTATTTTTGGACTTGTAGATTTTATACCTATTAAGCTTCCTAAAAGACCAAGTAAGGCACTTAATAAGGTTGTAAAAATAAAAAGGATAACAAAATGATTCTTAAAGCTAGATACTTCTATAAAGCTAAGGCTGGATATCAACATCTTAAAGGCATACTTAGTTGTAAAAAAAGTAATTCCAAGTGATAAAAGGCCCGCAATTATTGTCATGAAAAAGCCATTCAAGAGGTAGGGAAGAAAAATAAACCGACTAGGGGCACCTAAAAGCTTTAAGGTCCCTATGGGTTCTCTATTTATATAAATCCCCTGTCTAATTAAGTGGGATGTAACAAATATTGTTGTAAGGCTAATTGCAACTAGTAAAAACACCCCAAAGACACTTACTAAATTCATTAAGTTTTCTAACTTTACGAGTATTTCCTTATTGTCCCTGAGGTAGGTCACACCTTGTAGGGTCTTTATATCTGTAGATACATTAGATAATTTATCTAAATCTATGTTAACTTCTATGTAGGGACTAAAGGGGTTATAATCAAATAAATCAATTATTTTTGAATCCTCCCCTAGAGTTTCTACCATTTCTTTTTTTGCTTCTTCTTCACTTATAAATAAAACACCCCTAACCCCATCTATCTTTAACAAATTATCTTCTAAGGCCTTAATATCTTCCTTGTCATCAAAAAATACGCTTATTTCAGCCTCGTTTTTTAAATTCGTTATAAGTCCTTGTAAATTTAGGGTAAGAGAAAAAACTATAGTTACAATAAAAAATATAAAGGCAAGGCTAACAACACTTAATATATTTGAAGATAGGTCTGCCTTTGTAACTAAAAAAACTTCTTTTAGAAAATAGGCTAAATTATTCTTTTTATTTCCCATAAGAATCCCTCACAGACATTTTAGTATCTTCAACTAGTATATGGATAGAGTTTAAATCATCTTCTATTAAAGCTAGGGCATGAGTTGTGATAATAACAGAAGTCTCCTTGTTTTTAAATGATTTAAGCAAATTAAGAACCATCAGGGCATTTTTTTTATCCAAGTTACCAGTAGGCTCATCAGCAATAATTATCTTAGGATTCCTGGCAACAGCCCTTGCAATTGCAACCCTTTGTCTTTCTCCATAGGATAAATTTTCAACAGGAGCATGAATTTTATGAGAAAGTCCTACTTTTTCCATAGCCTTTAATGAAAGCTCATGCATTATTTCATTAGAATAATCTAAAAACCTAAGTCCAACAAGGACATTGTCATAAACACTCCTACCATTTAACAACTTAAAATCTTGAAATATTGGGCCTATTTTTTGCCGTAAGCTTTGAAGTTCTTTAGAAGATATTTTTTCCATAGAATAATCTAGGACCCTTAAGGACCCGCTACTTGGTCTTTCTATCCCAAGAAGGAGCTTAATAAAACTAGTTTTACCCGACCCGCTAGGACCTGTAATATAAACAAGTTCCCCCTTTGGGATTAATAAATTAACATCCGTTACACCCTTAGTACCATCTTTATAGGTTAAGTTTAAATTTTTAGCCTCAATCATTTTAAATCTCCTTATTGAAAATTGTATTTAATAAAAGGTCAATATTGCCCTTATTAGTTTTTAAAGACTCAATGGTATTTCCCATAAGTATGGTCTTAAAGTTAAATTTAAGATAGTCTTTATCAAATAAATACTCAATACTTGACTGGCCTAGGGTTAAGTCTAAATATTTTCCATCTTCTATATTAAATTGCAAGCTAGTATCATCAATTAATTCCAAGTTACCTGATAAGAATATATTAAGCTTAGGTAGGCTTAAGGTCATCTTATCTTTTTCAAATTGTATATCAACTTGGGTTGGCAAGTTTTTTTCATTTAAGGCCTTGTTAAAGGCATCTGAATAAATTTTAGCATTAATACCTGTAAAGCTATATTTAAGATTTACCAGGGATGTAGGAAGGTCTCCATTTTCTACAATTTCAGATATCATGCTGATTGTTTGAGCAAATTCAGGCTTTGTCTTCTTCCAGGCTAAATCTATATCTTCTAGGTACTTTTCATACCTGGTCCTATCTTCTTTAAGGGATGAAAGCTTGTTTTCTAAGTTATCTACTGCAAATTTCTTGCTGCTTTTAGTAGTTTCAAGTTGTGCCCTTCTTTCCCTTATATTTAAGAGGGTGTTTTCTCTTTTTAACTTTTGCTCATTTAGGATATCCCTGTCTTTTTCTAAGTTATTTAATAAGTTATTAACTCCCTTTGAAAGTTCTCTTATACTATTTAATCGACTTAGGACCATATTTAAATTTTCTGAGCTAAGGATTAATTGTAAATTAGAAAGAGGGCCTGTTTTTTGGTAGTTTTGCAAAAACAACTCCATTAAATCTAAATTTTTTCTATAAGTAAGGTCTAAGGTCTCTATTTCTTCTTCAATAACTTTTACATCCTTTTTTAAACTTTCTATTTCTCCTTCTAAAATTAAGGATTCATTTTCTAATTCAACTATATCTTGTTCTAATTGGAAGAGTTCATCAAGGATTTGCAATTCTTCTAAATTTAAGGATAACATATCGTCTTCTATTTGAGTAAGAGAATCTTCTTTTTGGGAAAACAAGACTAGGTTAGTAGATACTAGGCTAAAGAAACTTAATATTAAAATAGTGGCAACAAATTTTTTCAAAAAATCACCTCTTGTGACTTAATATATTATAATAAAACCCGCTTAAGCGGGTTTATATTAATCTAGTGTATGGACAAAAAAACCACTTCTTAGCTTTGGTTCAAACCAAGTTGATTTTGGAGGCATTACATTACCAGAATCTGCTATATTAATCAAGTCTTCGATTGAGGTAGGGTACATGGAAAAAGCTACCCTCATCCCATCTTGAACTCTTTGTTCAAGCTCTGCAAGTCCCCTTATTCCACCTACAAAATCTATCCTTTCATCTATTCTTGGATCAAGGATACCCAAGATAGGACCTAGGACATTATTTTGTAGGATAGATGCATCTAGCCTATCTACGTAGGACTTGTCATCGAAAGACCCTTCTATTGCCCTTAGTATATACCACTTATTATCTATATACATGCCAAATGTGTGTTTTTCTGTAGGTTTGTACTGGTCATCCCCCTTGTATTCCTCTACATCAAACTTTTCATTTAATAGTTCTAGAAACTCAGCTGTTGAAAATTCATTTAAATCCCTAACTACCCTGTTATAATCCATGATATATAAGTCATCATGGGGGAATAAGACAGATAAAAAGTAATTAAACTCCTCCTTGCCATTGTAGTTTGGATTTTCACTCCTTCTCTTTTGACCTACCTTTACAGCAGAAGCTGTCCTATGATGGCCATCTGCTATATAAAAGTTTTCTATTTGACTAAAATAATTAATCAGCTTATTAATAGTATTTGTATCGCTAATACGCCATATCTTATGGTTAACCCCATCCTCATAGGTAACATCGTATAAGGGTTTTGCTTTATTTACCCAAGTATTTACAAGAAGACTTATATCCTTATCCTTTCTATAAGTTAAAAATATGGGGCCTGTATTTGCGTTTGTGTAATCAACATGGTTAATTCTATCTAATTCCTTATCTGCCCTTGTATACTCATGCTTTTTAATTTTATTGTTTAAATAATCATCAATAGATGCCGTACCAACAAGACCAGTTTGAGTTTTACCCTTCCAAGTAAGCTGGTAAATGTAAAAACTATCTTCCTCATCTTGTATAAAAGTTCCATCTTCTATCATCTTATACAAGTTATCCCTAGCCTTCTCATAAACAAGGGCATCATGTACATCTATGGATGGATCTAAGTCTACTTCAGACTTATCTACATGTAAAAAGGAATGGGGGTTACCTTTAACTAAAGCTCTTGCTTCCTCACTATTCATAACATCATAGGGTAGGGCAGCTACATCTTTTGCTAAGTCAGGTCTTGGTCTATAAGCCCTAAAGGGTTTGAATATGGCCATATAATTACCTCCTAAAAAGTTGATTTAATTATCTCGACTATCTCTCCACCAATTCTTTCCTGTGCTTCCTTAGTTGAACCTCCAATATGGGGGGTTACAGAAACTTTCTTGTGATTTACTAGGTCTAAATTTTTAGTAGGTTCTTGTGAAAAAACATCTATTCCAGCACCCGCTATTTTTGAAGTATTTAATGCTTGGACTAGGTCATCTTCGTCAATTATACCCCCCCTAGCACAATTAATTAAGTAGGCTCCATCTTTCATTTGTTCAATTTCTTTTTTGCTAATTAGGGGCTTGCCATCCTCAGTAGCTGGGGTATGGATAGAAATAAAATCACTTACCTTTAATAAATCTTCTAAGGACATATACTTGTAGTGGGGATATCCTTCTTTTGGTCCAGACCTATTTGTATAAACAATAAGCATACCTAGGGCCTGGGCTTTTTTAGCTAATTCTATGGATATCCTACCAAAGCCAATTAAACCTAAGGTTTTACCTGAAAGTTCAATCCCACTATAAGCTTTTTTATTCCACATACCATTTCTCATTTCCACATTCGAAATTCCTACAAACCTTGAAAGTGCAAACATATGGGCAAGGGCTAATTCTGCAACAGAGGCACTAGAAGAATTAGGAGTATTTCTAACTTCCAAACCTCTTTCTATGGCATACTTTACATCAATATTGTCAAGCCCAACCCCAGCCCTTATAATCATCTTTAACCTTCCAAATGAAAGGGCCTTGTCAATAATGTCTTTATCAATTTTAGTAGCAGACCTAATTACAACTATATCATAATTTTCTAAGGCTTGGCCTAATTCTTCTCTTTGGTAGTATTGTTCTACTACCTTGTGGCCTAAGTCTTCTAGTTCTTTTATAGCATTTTTATCCAAACCGTCAGTTGCCAAAATTTGAACCATATAAAGACCTCCTAAAAATTTAGTATATCGTCTATATTATCTAATAGTTCTTGGACTTCTTCTAGGGTATAATCAGCCATATGAGAGATTCTAAAAGTTTTATTTTTTAAATCTCCATAACCATTTGATATCATAAAACCTCTCTCACCTAGGGCCTTGTTTAAATCGCCTACATTTATATCTTTTGTATTACTTATAGTGGTTAAAGTTTGAGATAAGTTTTTCTTATCCTTTACAAACAAGGCAAAGTGTTTTTCTGCCCAAGCTCTTACTAGGTTTGCCATTTCATCGTGTCTTTTATACCTTGCTTCTAGACCTTCCTCAAGTATTCTGTCTAGTTGATAGTCTAAGGCAAACATATGTGAAAGGGAAGGGGTTGAAGGATATTGGTGGTCTTTTTTCTTAACAGTATCATAAAGTGAAACTATATCTAAATAAGTTCCTCTAAATTCAACATTTCTACCTCTTTCAATAGCTCTTTCGGAAACTGAACACATGGAAAGACCTGAAGGTAAACCTAAGGCTTTTTGAGTTGAGGTTATACATACATCTATACCCCACTCATCAGTTTTAATTTCTACCCCACCCATGGAACTAACAGCATCGACCAAAAATAATACATCGGGGTATTTTTCTTTTAAAAGCTTCCCTATTTCAGAAACTGGATTCATTAAACCTGTTGAAGTTTCATTATGGGTAACAGTGATTAAGTCATACATATTAGTTTTTAAAGCTGTATCTACCATTTCAACTGTAGTTTCACACCCTGGCTCAGATTTAAAAAGATCAGCTGGGACATTATTAGATAGTGCCATTTCATACCACCTATCTCCAAAAGCACCAACAGAAAAAACGGCTGCCTTCTTATTAGTAAAGGACCTAATAGACCCTTCCATAAGACCGCTACCAGAACTTGTGGATAAGAGCATTACATTGTCAGTTAAAAATACTTTCTGCAACTTTTCTGCAATAGATCTTTGCAGGTTAGATGCTTCCTTAGTCCTATGACCTATTTGCGGACTAGCCATTTTTAAAAGAACATCTTCTCTAACATCAACTGGACCTGGAATAAATAATTTTTTGTGCATAATTTAACCCCCTTTTAGTATTTCTACAATAGACTTACCCTAAAACTAGGAATAATATACAAATAGGCTTAAAATATGAGAAACTAGCTTTAAGGCATTAGATAAGTGTGATAAGATTAAGTATAACAAAGATTTGCAAAAATTAATACTTTTTATGATGAAAGGAGAGATAAATATGGGATTAGTTACATCTAAAGAATTATTCAAAAAGGCACAGGCAGGGGGGTATGCTATAGGAGCTTTTAATGTAAACAATATGGAGATAATCCAAGGAATTGTAGATGCTGCAAGGGAAGAAAACTCTGCCTTGATTTTACAAGTATCAGCTGGGGCGAGAAAGTATGCCAATTCTATTTACTTGAAAAAATTGGTTGAAGCAGCTATAGAAGATACAGGTTTAGATATTGTCCTCCACCTTGACCATGGAGATAGCTTTGATATATGCAAAAAATGCATTGACGATGGTTTCACATCAGTTATGATTGATGCATCCCACTACCCCCTAGAAGAAAATATTAGGATAACAAAAGAAGTTGTTGATTATGCCCATGCAAGGGGGGTTGTAGTAGAAGCAGAACTTGGCAAGCTTGCGGGTGTTGAAGATGCAGTAAATGTTTCTAAAGAAGATGCTACCTACACAGATCCTAAAGAAGCTGTAGAGTTTGTGGAAAGAACAGGGGTAGATTCTCTAGCAATAGCTATAGGAACAAGTCATGGGGCTTTTAAATTTACAGGAGATCCAAAACTAGACTTTGAAAGATTAGATACTATAGGGAAATTACTACCAAATACCCCCCTAGTCCTTCATGGGGCCTCCACAGTACTGCCAGAATTTGTAGACTTATGTAATAAGTACGGGGGAGATATACCTGGGGCAAAGGGAGTGCCAGAGGATATGCTTAGAAGGGCTGCGAAGATGAATGTTGCAAAGATTAATATTGATACAGATTTAAGACTAGCTATGACAGCTGCAATAAGACAATTTATGGCTGAAAACCCTTCTGAATTTGACCCTAGGAAGTATTTAGGACCAGCAAGAGATGCTATTAAGAAAATGGTTCAGCATAAGATAAAGAATGTCCTTGGCTCAAGTGGTTCTAATTTATAAGGTGGGGATTAAATGTATGATTTTCCAGAAATAGATGAAGTTCATAAAATGCTTGATGAGATTGCTGAAAAATTACCCATTGAATTCTTTAAGGAATTAAACGAGGGTGTAGTCTTATTACCCAATAGAAAGTACCATCCAAAGAGTCAACCCAATAGACCACTTTATATAATGGGGGAGTACCATAAATCTATAACAGGCTCTCACATAAGGATTTATTATGGGTCCTTTCAAAAAGTTTTTAATGGCCTATCCTATGGGGGGGTAAAAGAAAAATTAGAATCAACCCTCTTACATGAATTTACCCACCACCTAGAAACCCTGGCAGGGGAAAAGGGTTTGGTTATAAAGGATGAAGAAGATTTATATAAATACTTAAAGGGGTAT
>CAZSLV010000044.1:0-15637 GCA_964607545.1 uncultured Gudongella sp.
ATGAGATGTTTTTACTTTTAATCAAATTCTTATTTTATAGCTCTAACTGCTTCTAATAAATCAACCATATCATTATCTTCTACATACTTGTCTTGGATAGGTTTTGCCAATGCTCTAAAAGCATCAAGATCAACTTCATTAACTATAGCACCATCTGCTATAACTTTAGCTTTAGATTCCTCTAACATCCTATAAACAACTGCTCTTTCTTCTTCTGTTGATTTTTCTGAAGCTTCAAGTATCCAATCTTGTTGTTGTTTTGGAAGTGCATCAAATCTATCTCCGTTCATTAAGAACAGTCTTGTTGTATAATCGTGCTCGGTTTCAGATATATGGTTCCCATTAGCTGTTTTGTGGTGATCTTTTTGCATAAAGTTTGTATAGTCATTTTCAGCTGCATCTACAACTCCTTGTTGTAATGCCTGGTATAGTTCATTCCAGTCTACAGATGAAGGAATAGCTCCAGCATCCTTCCAGAATTGTTGTTGAACAGGTGAGTTTTGAGTTCTAATAAGAAGTCCCGCTGCATCTTCTGGAACAACTATTGCTTTTTTACCATAGAAGTTTCTAACACCTGAACTGTAGTACCCCATCACCTTAAACTCATTGTTAGTCTTTTCTAAAATAATTTCTTTCATTTGATTACCGAAATCTCCATCTAATGCTTCTTCCCAATGGTCAAAGCTATTAAATAAATATAGTAAGGATAAAATATCAACTTCTTTAACACCAATTCCTGTCATAAATCCAGGAGATGCTACAACCATATCAGCTGCTCCAAGTGAAAGTTTCTCTATAAGCTCTGATTCATTAGTTCCTATGGAACCATTGTGAACTTCTACTGTGATATTTCCGCCTGACAAATCTTCTACAACCTCTTTAAATTTAAGCATACCATACTGGTAAGGGTTGTCAGTTGATGTTTGATTGTGAGCAATTACTAAATGTAGAGGCTCTAAGCTTTCTTCTTCTACAACTTCACCTTCAACAGGTGGAGCAGGTTCTACAGCTGGTTGTTCAGCTGGCTTCTGACAACCTGCCAGCAATGAAAGTGACATAGCTAAAGCTAACAATAATACTAAAAACTTTTTCATTTTTTAATCCCCTTTTTTTATATATTTTTTAAACGGCGTACCGTCTTAATACCTTTTACATATTAGTTATTTCTTCCCATATTGAGTCAATAACAGGGATTCCATTTTCTAGGTTTTCCCTTCTAGTGTTAATTGTTCTTTCTCCAGGATATGTTATTTCTCTTCCTTCCTTGACTGGCTCAGATGATTTTATATCTTCTAAGACATTATCAATCATAGCATCAGTCATTTCTGCAGTATTAAACTTACTTGGATCTATTGCTATAAGAACTTGAGATAAACTGTACTCATCCTCACATTCTCGACCTATGTCTGTTGTCGAAAACCCCCCTGATAGTATAGTTGCAATTAGGTCAAAAGCAATAGACATACCAGACCCTTTCCAAAATCCTGCTGGTAATACTCTCCAAGTCTTTTCTATTTCTGATGGGTCCGTAGTAATATTGCCAAGGGAATCGTAACCCCCCGCAACAGGAAGTTGAGTTCCTTTTAATTTATGCTCTTCTATTTTACCATAAGAGAATTGTGACATTGCAGCATCCACTACAACGTGTTCTCCGTTACTCTTAGGAATTGCCATTACAAAAGGATTGTTGCCAATTCTTCTATCTTTAGCGCCCCAGGCTGGCATATTTGGCATTGTATTAGTCCAGCAAATACCAACACATCCTGCATCAGCAGCTTGCCATCCATAAGCTCCACCCCTCATCCAATGGTTAGTGTTTTTTATTGCAACGAGACCAACACCATATTCCTTTGCTAGTTCGATAGCTCTGTCCATACAGATTTTAGCATTTACATTCCCCATTGCCCTATTGCCATCCCATCTTTCAAAGCAACCATTACCATCTATTTTTTGTGCTTTAGCATTTAAATCAATGTATCCTTTATCTATATAGCTTATAACTCTAGGGAATCTATTTACTCCATGTGAATAAACACCATCTAAGCTATTCTCCGCAAATAACTTTGCTGATATATAAGCATCTTGTTCGTCTAGTCCTTTTTTTATCAAGATTCTTTTAAACTCTTCTATCATATCTTCAAATTTTATTCTCATCATGCACCTCTTTAGTATTTATTTTTTAAATTCCGCTAAAACTTCATCTGTTACCTTAGTAACATTTGCTGAACTTAAAATATTAGCTGTGGATTTTTCTATACCAAGAATCTCACGTACTACCATTTGAATATAAGGCTGTGCAATATGATCGGGTGGGATAAATTTTAAAACCTCTTCTTGTCTATCCTTGTAAATTGATACATCTCCATAGCCAAGGCCTTCAAAAATCATATATCCTTTATCCCCAACAATTTTTACATATTCTTCCTCGTGGTCTGCTACATAACACCACATTCCATTCCCTACAACTCCGTTTTCAAATTCAAAACTAGCTGAAACTGTATCTTCAACTTCATATAGCCCTCCTAAATTCTTTGCAAGGCCCTTCGTTTTAACTATGTGCCCAAAGAAGAAGTCTAAAATATCAAGCACATGGACTCCCATGTCAATAAATTTCCCTCCGCCTGTAATTTCTTTTTTAATACGCCAAGCTTGATTCTCTTTTGAAAAGTCGCTTTCTTCTGGCTTCATTATCTGTCTTACTTCTACGTATCGTACTTTACCGATAGTTTCATTATCTAGCAATTCTTTTATCTTCAAATATTTTTCCAACCCTCTTCTATAGAAGGCCGTATAAACAGGAATATTGTATTCCCTAGATTTTTCTAGTATTTCTTGACACTCACTATGATCCAGAGCCATAGGTTTTTCAATGTAAGGAATCTTACCAGCTTCAAGACACATTATAGCATACTCTTTGTGAACATGAGGAGGTGTTGCTATATAGACAGCATCTATGTCGCTCTTTAACATATCTTCTATAGAATTAAACACTTTCTCTACGCCATGCCTCTTAGCCCAATCTTTTGCTTTATCTGTACTTCTATTAAATACTCCATAAAGTTCAGAGCCTTCTGACTTATAAAATCCAGGTCCAGATTTTACTTCAGTAACTGATCCAGTTCCAATCATACCCCATCTAACCTTTTTCATCAAATCACCCTTTATATAGTATTTATATTTATTTTTACTACCACTTTCCTAATTTTTCTACTACCTTTTTCAACACAACCCGGTCTGTGAACATCCCAAGGGAAAAAAATAAAAAAATCACCTGGATTTGATTTAATGAACTTTTCATTCTCCATGTTTTTATAGAATTTTATATCTTTACTATCAAATAGGTCCTCGTCTAATTCATTGCTGCCTGTATCTGTTGCAAAACCGAATAACTCTTCACCTTCTGGTGAAAATTGTAAATCAATATATTTTTTATGAACTTCTGGTCTCTTTTTATCAATGGTTTCGCCAGTAATATCCATTACTTGAGCAAACAAGTCCTTACCTTCAATTTCATAGGTTCCTGTTTCCATCGATAAGAAATCTCGATCTTTAAGGTACTCTAATGCTTTAACAATTTTCTCTTTGTAGACTGATGTGACCCCTAAATTTCCAATATTTCCATATATCAATATATGCACCTCCTAGAGTTTCACTTCGTGGAACAACTATTTGTATTGCGGAATCTGTTAATTTATATTATAATGGTAGTTGAAAACATTTGCAAGTATATTTTAAAAACTTAAAACATTGTCATAAATAAGATGAAGTAATTAGGCCAACTAAAAATCTAATTGGAGTTGATAATTTATGAAAGCCGTTTATTTGAGTAACCCTCTTGAAGTAAGTTTAGTTGATGTTAAAAAGCCTGAACCTAAAGAAGGTTTTGCTCTCATTAAAGTAAAATCTGCAAGCATTTGCGGATCAGATGTAGGTGCTTTTCGTGGTAGTAATGTCTTAGTTAATTATCCCATTATCTTAGGTCACGAAGTAGCAGGAGAAGTTGTTTCGATAGGCGAAAATCCAAAAGGAATTAAGGTTGGGGATAGGGTAATATTAGATCCTTATATTTATTGTGGTAAGTGTTATCCATGTTCAATTGGTAGAACAAATTGCTGTGAAAACTTAAACGTCCTTGGAGTTCATGTAGATGGGGGTATGGTCGAACTTTTTTCTCATCCTCAGGAATTGTTAAATAAAGTTCCCGATAGTATCCCTTGGAGCCTTGTCCCATTAGCAGAACCCTTAACCATTGCTCTTCATTCTGTTCATCGAGGAGGGTTAAAAGAAGGTGAATATGTTACTATTATAGGTGCTGGACCCATTGGCCTATTATCTGCTCTTGTAGCTCTTCATTATAAAGCCATCCCCATCTTAATAGATATATTGGATGAGAGACTATCTTATGCTAAGACCCTGGGTATTAATAATGTTATAAATGCAAAAGATGATAATCCTTTAGAAGTGATTAACAACATAACTAAGGGAGTCATGTCACAGGTGATTATAGAAGCTTCTGGTTCAAATAAGGCTATAAGAGATTCTTTTGACTATGTATCTTATGCTGGTAGAATTGTATTTACTGGGTGGCCTAAATCAGACACTGAAATTCCAACAGCTATGATAACAAAAAAGGAACTCGATGTCAGAGGTTCAAGAACTAGCGCTAATGAATTTGAGGAGGCTTTGGATTTAATTGTAAATAATAAGGTAGATGTTAAGTCTATAATTAGTAAAGTAGTAAATTTTGATGATCTCCCTCAATCCTTGATAGATATGTCAAATAATCCAGAAAAGTTTTTAAAAATTGTTGCCTTAATGGATTAATATAAAAGCAGCTTATGTTTATAAATCAAACATAAGCTGCTTTTATATTAATTAAACTCCTGAATAAGCAGAAAATCCTCCATCTACTGGTATCACCACTCCATTTATAAAACTTGAAGCACTCTCACTGACTAAAAATAATATTATACCTACAAGTTCTTCAGGTTTTCCATATCTCTCCATAGGTGTATTATTTAATATCTTGCTCGATCTTTCTGTTGGAGTTCCATCTGTATTTAATAATAATCCTCTATTTTGTTCTGTTAAGAAAAATCCTGGAGCTATTGCATTAACTCTAATTCCTACCTTTGAAAGATGCACAGCTAACCACTGCGTGAAATTAGATATTGCAGCTTTTGCACCTGAATATGCTGGTATTTTAGTCAAAGGAGTAAAGGCGTTCATCGATGATATATTGATAATGCTACAGCCTTCTTTATTGACCATATCCTTAGCAAATTCTTGTGATGTTAAAAATGTTCCTAGGAAATTCAAATCAAATACAAAACTTATGCTTTTTTCATCTAAATCAAAAAAAGTATTTGTGGTCTCATCTTCTTTTAGTAGGTCTTCTCTAAACAGGTACTCCTTTGTCGTTGTCCCCTTAGGATGATTTCCCCCTGCCCCATTTATCAATACATCACAGGGCCCATATTTTTCTAGTACCTGCTGATGAGCTAATTTAAGGCTCTCCTTATCCAATATATCAGCTACAAAGCCAGCTGCTATTCCTTTATTGTCTTTTACTTGTGAAACCTTCTTATTTATTTTATCTATATCTCTGCCTAATATAGCAACCTTTGCTCCTGATTCTGCCAAAGCATCTACCCAATAACTTCCAAGTACTCCTGTACCTCCAGTTATCACTACTACTTTATCACTTAGATCAACTTTAAATGGTATATTCATATTAAAACTCCTTGTTCATTTTTTCTAAGGCTTCCCATATACCAGCAATATACATCGCTCCAAGAGCTCTATCATACAAACCATAGCCTGGTTTTCCTGTTTCTCCCCATATCATTCTTCCGTGATCTGGCCTTAGGTATCCATCAAACTTATTATTGTGAAGGGCTTTTAAAATAGCCACAATATCTAAAGAACCAGCAGAAGATAAGTGTGCAGATTCTTCAAAACTTCCATCATCTAGTAATTTTATATTTCTTACATGCATAAAATGTATTCTACCTTGAGATGAATATTTATCAACCATTCTAACTACATCATTAAAACTACCGCTTCCTAATGAGCCTGTACATAGGGTTAATCCATTATACTCACTATCTACTAATTTTAAAAACCTATCCAAGTTTTCTTCCTTAGTAATAATTCTAGGCAGACCGAATATAGACCAAGGTGGATCATCTGGATGAATAGCCATCTTTATTCTGTTAGCTTCGGCAACCGGTATTATTTCTTTTAAGAAATATTCAAGATTTGCCCACAAATCTTCTGTGTCAACTTTAGAATATTTTTCAAATAAATCTTTTAAATCTTGTTTTGAATAGCTAGAATCCCAGCCAGGTAAAGATAATTCTCCTGTTAATGGATCCATTTTATCTACTTGAGATTTATAATATACTAGAGCAGTCGAACCATCTTCAAGAACTTTGTCCATCTGTGAACGAGTCCAATCAAATACTGGCATGAAATTATAACATATAACTTTTACTCCGGCTTTAGCAAGATTTATAATGTTTTGTTTATAATTTTCGATATATTTATCTCGAGAAGGTAAGCCCAATTTAATGTCCTCATGAACAGGGACACTTTCTATAACATCGAATTTTAAACCTGCTTTTTCTACTGATGATTTTAAGTTATTTATACTACTTACACTCCACACTTCTCCAACAGGGACATCATAAATAGCTGTAACAATACTCTCCATACTCGGTATTTGTTTAATATATTCGATTTTTATTGGATCTTCTTTTCCATACCACCTAAATGATAACTTCATAGTATTTCCTCCCTTGTTTATAGAAATTGGTTTATTATCTGACCATCCAACCGCCATCAACACATAAAACATGTCCATTGATGTAATCAGATGCTTTTGAACTTAAAAATACAGCCGTAGCACCTAAGTCATTTGGATTTCCCCATCTATTAGCTGGTATTCTACTTAATATCTCAGAACTTCTTTCTTTATTTGCTCTAATTAATTCAGTATTAGCAGTCTCAATATATCCGGGAGCTATTGCATTAATTTGTATATTGCTTTGAGCCAATTCATTAGCAAATGATTTTGTAATGCCAGCTACTCCATGTTTCGAAGCTGTATAAGAGGGAACAAATTTCCCTCCTTGAAAAGATAACATTGAGGCTATATTTATTATTTTACCAGAATTTTGATTAACCATATACTTGGCCGCTTGCTTAGATAAATAATAAACTGCTGATAAGTTTAAATCAATGACATCTTTCCAAGATTGGTTATCACCTTCTAAAAGAGGTGCTCGTCTTATAGTACCAGCATTATTTACTAATATATCTATTTTCCCAAAACTGTTTATACATTGATCAACAGATTTCATAGCTTGTTCTTCATTAGATAAATCCGCTTTACCAAATTCTACCCTTCGGCCTAGATTCTGAATCTCACTTCTTATTTCATCAATGTTTTTATCAGAGTGAGTAAGTATAAAAACATCACTTCCTGCTTGAGCAAGAGCCATTGAAATTGCTCTACCTATACCAGTATGTCCGCCTGTAACCATTGCTACTTTGTCATTTAAGCCAAATAAATTATTTAAATAAGCATTATTCATATTCTTCCCTTCCTTCCTTAGTATCATTATACGGAATATTGTTTCATAATGCAATAATATCATTAAAAAACCTGGTTAACCTAAGTAACCAAGTTCCTTTGATATCAAATTAGAATATTTTAGTACCTCTTTTGCTATTGATTCTACTCTATCTTTCTTTACCCTAATTGAGGGACCTGAAATACTAATTGCACCTTCTACATTTCCAGATCTATTAAAAACAGGGGCTCCTATGCATCTTACTCCTATTTCATTTTCTTCATCATCTTCAGCATATCCAACTTTTCTAATTTTTTCTAATTCTCTTTCAAATTTATCAAAATCAGTAATTGTATTTTTAGTAAGAGCATTGATATCACTATTTTCCCATACATTTCTTACTTCTTCCTTTGGCATAAAGGCTAACATTGCCTTCCCAACTGAAGTGCAGTATAGGGGACTTCTTTTTCCTACACTCGAGGTCATTCTGATAGTGTTATCAGCTTCTACTTTATCCACATAAATTATATCATTACCATCCCTTATAACCAAGTGAACAGTCTCATTTACAGCTTTCATTAATTCCTTAGTATAGGGCTTAGATACATTTAAAATATCTGTTGCTTCAATTCTCTTGGCCCCTAACTCATACAATTTTAATGATACATTATATTTATTTGTTTCATCATCTTTTATCACAAACCCTTTGTAGATCAATGTACCTAATAACCTGTGCACAGTGCTCTTATGAAGACCTGATTTAGTACTAATATCAGTTATCCCCAAACCCTCTTTATAATTTGCAAGTATTTCTAAAATCGTTAGTGCTCTATCTACTGACTGAACTAATTCTATCAAAGCTGATCCTCCACATATACTTATTTTCTCAAAACATAGTTTATAGACAAATCAATTATAACACAAATTTGTAAAAGTCGGTAATTTTTGTTTCTTTGAATATTTACAAGGGATTATTTAAATGCTTGCAATTATACAATTCATTAATTATAATAGTATGTAGAATGTTTCACTATGCAAAGCGTTGTTCCATAATACGAATTATAGGAGGCTTGTTATGAGAAAGTATCAAGTATTAAAGAGAATTGAGGATGTAGGAGTTGTTGCAGTTGTTAGAGCACATAATAGCGAAGAGGCAAAAAAGATAGCACTTGCTTGTATGGAGGGTGGAGTAGATTCTATAGAAATAACTTTTACAGTCCCTGGGGCTCAGAAAGTTATCGAAGATTTAAGCTTAGAATTTGGAGATAAATTATTAGTTGGAGCTGGAACTGTCTTAGATAGTGAAACAGCTAGAATTGCTATTTTAGCTGGCGCTAAATATATAGTAAGTCCAGGATTTAGCTTAGACACTGCAAAGTTATGTAACAGGTATCAAGTACCATACATGGCTGGGTGTATGACTATAACAGAAATGATTACGGCAATGGAAGCAGGCGTTGATGTGATAAAAGTTTTCCCAGGTAGTGCTTTTGGTCCCGACTTTATTAAGGCAATTAAAGGCCCACTACCTCAGGCAGTATTGATGCCTACAGGAGGAGTAAGTCTTGATAATGTAGACCAGTGGATTAAGAATGGTTGCATAGCAGTTGGTGTAGGTGGAAATTTAACAAAAGGAACTAGTGAAGATATGACAAATGCGGCACGAGAATTTGTGGATAAGGTTAATAGTGTTAGAAATAGATAATTTATATAATATGGAGGTTTAAATAATATGAAAAAAGTTGTTACTTTAGGTGAAATAATGCTTAGACTTACCACTCCAAGACATGAAAGATTCGTTCAGTCAGAAAGCTTTGATGCAGTATATGGAGGCGGGGAAGCTAATGTTGCAGTATCATTAGCTAATTATGGATTTAATTCTTATTTTGTATCTAAGTTGCCAAAAAATGAAATTGGACAGGCCGCTATTAATCACTTAAGAAGGTTTGGCGTAAATACAGAATTTATTGTAAGAGGTGGAGATAGAGTAGGGATTTATTATTTAGAATCTGGTGCATCTATGAGGCCATCAAAAGTTATCTATGATAGAGCCCACTCATCAATTTCAGAGGCGGAACTAAGTGATTTTGATTTTGATACAATTTTCAAAGATGCTGATTGGTTTCATTTTTCTGGAATTACTCCAGCCCTTAGTGAAAAAGCTGCTTTGTTAACAGAGGAAGCTTTAAAATCAGCAAAAAAGCACGGGGTAACTGTTTCTGTTGATTTAAATTATAGGAAAAATCTATGGACTCCCCAAAGAGCACAAGAAGTCATGACCAAGTTAATGCAATATGTTGATGTTTGTATTGGTAATGAAGAGGATGCTCATCTTACCCTAGGATTTAAACCCGGAGAAACCGATGTTACTTCTGGAGAATTAGAGTTGTCAGGTTATCATAAAATCTTTAAACAAATGAAAGAAAAGTTTGGGTTTAAATATGTTATAAGTTCATTAAGAGAATCTTATTCAGCATCTGATAATGGTTGGTCTGCTTGTGCCTATGATGGAAATGAGTTTTATCATTCAAGAAAATATGATGTAAGAATAGTTGATAGGGTCGGCGGAGGAGATTCCTTTGCATCAGGTGTAATATATGGTCTTCTAAATGACAAAGACTTTAAAGATGCCCTTGAATTTGGAGTAGCAGCATCAGCTCTTAAGCATACTATTCATGGAGACTTTAATATGGTCACTGTAGATGAAGTTGAGAAACTCTTAGGTGGAGATGGGTCTGGTAGAGTTCAAAGATAGTTAAATCGGTTCACCCCCTTGTTAAACACCTTAAAAAAACTGTAAAGTTTTTTTAAGGTGTTTTTGTTATTTACTTTCATTTGATAGTTGTTCCTTGTAAATTAAAAGATACTCTGAATAAAATATAATATTGGTAAAACAATAACTAAAGCTCCTGTATTTAATAACCAACTGGAATTTGCAAGATCTACATCTAATCCATATATTTGTGGTGGTATTAATGAATTAAAGGCTGGGGGCATAGCGGATAATATTATAATAACTTTTAATGGCAATCCATCTGATATTTCTCCTAAACCTACAAGGTAGGCAATCGAAGAAATTGTTATAGGAATTATCGCAAATTTTATTACAGATACAACTAAAGATTCTTTGATGTATGATTTTACAGCTCTTATTCTCATTTTATATCCAACTGTTATGACTAGTAATAATGAAGATGTAGGAATTAAAAAAGTATTGATTTCAGAATATATTGATGGCCTTATAATTCCAATCTTATTAAGTGATATTCCAAGTATAATGCTTGAAAGGGTAGCCAAAATATATGGGTCTAGAATTAAGGTAAGGATACTATTATTTTTCTGTTCAATTGGTCCATGAGCTTTTGCAATAGGAAACCCTATTGCATAATAGTATAGCTCTTCAAATATTTTATACATGGAAACAAATGCATAAGAAACCTCTCCAAAGAAAACAAAGCATATCAAGCCACCAAAGGATCCAATATTAGTAAAAGAAGCAGATACAAAAAGTGACCCAATCTTAGGTTTACTTAATTTCATGATCTTACCAGCAAGGTAGCCTAATAACCCTCCTAAAACCAGAGCACTCAAACCCAAAACTGGAATAATAATCAATCTTAGATCTTTAATTCTTAGAATCCAAAAGGCACCTGTTACTATAATAGGATTTAAAACTAAAAGAACTAGATTTTGTGTATTATTAAGATATCTTGAAGTTGATGTTGAATCTTTTATTATCCTTTTCTTTACTAGAACTCTTATAATTTGACCTATCACTAAGCCAAAAAATATTAGCCCAAGCGATACTATGAATTTTTGCAAGTTTGACCTCCATTTTTCTTCTTTTTTAAAATTAAATTATTAATGGACACTCATGTAAGCATAGCTAAATTGGATAATTAACTTAGTCTATCAAGAAAACATTTGTTTTACATACTATAGTATAATAAAATCCCTACAAAACAAATTAGTAGGAGATTGTACACTATCAATTACTCTAATGATACACCAATTTCTCTAAAGAATAAACATCAAGGTATCTACTACCTTATCCCTGACGAAGCCTTCGAATACTATAACACAATAAAAGGCTTCTATAAATTAAAGAAGCCTTCATAAACCACTTATAGAATTATATTTCTTGAAAAACAGTAGGAGGGTCTTATCTACCCTTTTGCTCCATATGGATATATTTTAACATTTTAAAAAACATTTTATCCCTTCTTCTAATAGCCTCTTCATCTTTTCCATCCGAATAATCATAAAATCCTTCTTTGGATTTTACTCCAAGCTTTCCATTTTCCATTTTGTTTTTAAGCACCTCTGGAGGTTCTTTTATATCAGAAAGCTCATTAAATAAGTAAGATGATATATAATAAAATGTATCTAAACCACCTAAGTCTGCTGTTTGAAGTGGTCCAATTACTGGATATCTAAAGCCTGGTCCAAATTTCATTGCTTTATCTACATCTTCAGCACTTGCTATACCCTGATCTACTATATGCATAGCTTCTCTAAAAGCAGCAAACTGAAGTCTATTTCCTATAAAGCCAGGAGCATCTTTTTGTACTACAACGGGCTCTTTTTCAATTGTAGTTAAAAGGCCCCTTAATGTATCTACTGTAGAATCACTTGTCTTATCCCCCTTGATTAATTCAACTAGAGGAATTATATGAGGTGGATTCCAAAAATGCATGCCTATGAATCTTTCTTTAAATTGGACTAGTTCTGAAATTTTATTAATACTTAAGCCAGATGTATTTGTGGCTAGGTATGCATCTCTTCTTGCTATCTCTTCTACTTCTTTCCAAAAGACTTGCTTTATATCCATCTTTTCTATAATAGCTTCTATTATAAGGTCGCAATCACTAAAAACATTTTTATCTGTAGAGTAGCCAATATTTGAAATAACAGTATGGATTTCATCCTTTGACATTATCCCTTCTTCAATTAAACTGCTATTAAAAATATCGATTAGTTTTTTAGATTTATTTAAAAATTCCTCTGAAATATCTGTCATTACAACCTTATAACCTTTTCTTGCAAAGATTTGTGCAATCCCTGAACCCATAGTCCCTGCACCAGCTATACCTATTTTCTTTATTTCTTCAAGCTTCATATATACAACTCCTAAAATTTTAGGGCACCTTAGAGTTTACTACCCTCAAGGTGCCCTAAATGTATTAAACTTGCATTTCCTTTATATCTTCAGGGATTATTAAGGTAGCTTCTGTAGCTTCTTGTACTTGTTCTACAGTAAACTCTGGATTAATTTCTCTTAATACTATTCCATCCGGAGTTACTTCCATAAAGCCCATTTCTGTTACTATATAGTCAACTTGTCCAGCTGCAGTTAAAGGAAGGTTACATTCTTTAAGGATTTTCATCGATCCTTTTGCAGTATGTTCCATAGCTATTGTGACTTTTTTTGCTCCTGTTACAAGATCCATTGCTCCGCCCATTCCTGGAACCATTTTACCTGGGATCATCCAGTTAGCAAGGTTTCCCTTTTCATCAACTTGAAGGGCTCCAAGGACTGTCATATCTACATGACCCCCTCTGATAATTCCAAAAGATGTAGCTGAGTCAAAAAATACTCCTCCAGGTAGGATGGTTACGCATTGTCCACCTGCATTTACAATCCTCATATCTTCTTCGCCTTCTATGGGAGCTGGTCCAACCATTAAGAAACCATTTTCAGACTGTAAAAATATATTTGCACCCTCTGGTAGATAGTTAGCAACCATTGTAGGAAGGCCTATCCCTAAGTTTACAACATCACCATCATGTAATAACCTAGCAACCCTTTTTGCTATAAATTGCTTCATTTCATTTCTATCCATTATATGGCACCTCCATCAACTATGTGAGTTACAAATATACCTGGAGTTCTTACGTCATTGGCATCTAATTCTCCTACTTTTACTACTTCTTCTGCTTCAACAATTACAACTTCTGCTGCCGTTGCCATTAATTCATTGAAGTTTCTAGTAGCTCCAAAGTATACGATGTTACCTGATTTATCAACTGTTTGGCCAGCTATTAAGGCAACATCTGCCTTAAGTGGTAACTCAAGAAGGTATTCTACACCATCAATCTTAATTTTTTGTTTACCTTCTTCTACTACAGTTCCAACTCCTGTTGGAGTTAAAATACCACCTAGACCCGCTCCTCCTGCTCTAACTTGTTCAGCAAGTGTTCCTTGTGGTACAAGGACAACTTCCATTTCGCTAGCATTCATTTGTCTACCGGTTTCTGGATTTGTTCCAACATGAGATACTATGCACTTTTTAATTTGTTTATTAACGATTAATTTTCCTACGCCAAAATCAGGAAAAGAAGTATCATTACAAATTAGAGTAAGGTCTTTTGTCCCTTTTTCAACTAACTTATCAATTAATCTGTGAGGGTTTCCACAACCAAGAAAGCCTCCAACCATAATTGTCATTCCATCTTGAATTAAGTCTATGGCCTTGTCAATACTAACTTCTTTATTCATATTTTTACCTGCCTTTCTAATTAAAGTGATTTATCTTTTAACGATTAAAGACATTCCTTGGCCTCCACCTATACAAAGGGTTGCCAAACCAGTTTTATTATCTCTTTTTTCCATTTCATAAAGAAGGGTAACTAAGATTCTTGCACCACTTGCTCCTATTGGATGACCAAGGGCTATAGCTCCCCCATTTACATTAACTTTTTCCATGTCAAAGTTTAAGTCTTTAGCTACAGAAAGAGCTTGAGCAGCAAAGGCTTCATTTGCTTCAATTAAATCAAGGTCTTCAACTTTTAAACCTGCTTTTTCTAAAGCTTTCTTAGTAGCTGGTATTGGTCCAGTCCCCATTATTGCTGGGTCTACGCCACCTGCGGAATAGGATACTATCTCAGCTAGTATTTCAAGGCCTAACTCTTTAGCCTTATCTTCACTCATTATAACAAGGGCTGCTGCCCCATCATTTATTCCTGAAGATGAACCTGCAGTTACTGTTCCATCTTTTTTAAATGCTGGTCTTAATTTTCCAAGGCTTTCTGTTGTAGTTCCAAATTTAGGAAACTCATCTGTGTCAACTACTTGAGGATCTCCCTTTCTTTGTGGAATTTCAACTGCAACTATTTCATCCTTAAACTTTCCTTCTTTTAGGGCCTTCTCCGCTCTTTGTTGTGATGTAGCTGCTAAAAGATCTTGGTCTTCTCTTGTAAAACCATATTTTTCAACTATGTTCTCTGCTGTTATTCCCATATGATAATTATTAAATATGTCTGTTAATCCATCAGCTACCATGTAATCTACTACTTTGCCATCACCCATCCTTTGTCCCCATCTGTGGGCAGGTAATAAGTAGGGAGCCATACTCATATTTTCAGTTCCTCCAGCAACTATTACATCTGCATCTCCTGACTTTATGGCTTGAGCTGCTAAAGCAACAGTTTTTAAGCCAGAACCACAAACCTTATTTATTGTAAAGGAAGATACATGATCTGGTATGCCTGCTCCAATTGCTACTTGTCTTGCAACGTTTTGCCCTTGACCAGCCTGAAGCACATTACCAAATATTAATTCATCTACTTGTTCTGGATCTAGCTTAGCTCTTTTTAATGCTTCTTTTACTGCAACTACACCTAACTTGACTGCAGAAAAGTCCTTAAAAACTCCTCCATAACTTCCTACAGGTGTCCTTACAGCGCTTACTATTACTACTTTTTTCATTATTAATACCCCTTTCTTTACCCTTGTTTTATTCTTATTTTTTATGAGTCTAGTGAATTACTTATTTATTACACCTAATATTATGTATACCCATAATACTTTACTTAACCTCTATCTATACCTTTGCAATTTGCATGCCAAGTATAAGTAGGATTCTATATAGTTTAGGCTTTATTTTTCACTTATTTGTAAAGATAAGAGAAGTTTTAACAAAGTATCCTCCCTAAACTTAATCTTTAGTCTAAATATAGATACACTATTTATATTTATTAAAGTTATATTGAGTTATTGTATTAGTTTGCATACATTTTTATATGTGTAATTTGATTATTGTAAATATATTCATACACTT
>CAZSLV010000045.1:0-15350 GCA_964607545.1 uncultured Gudongella sp.
TCATGTCTTTCAATTTATATTGTCAAATATGAGGTGTTTTTTACTACTACATATATTTATATATATTTAAAGATGTTAAGGGGATGAAAATTATGGATGGCATTAGAAAAATTAGAGGCCTAATTGAAAAAGTGCAAATAGCTCTAGGTGGCGTTTTTATTAGCATTTTTTTAGGAACAATATTAATTCAAATTGTTTCTAGATATGTAAAAATACCTGTTACTTGGTCCGAAGATGTTGCCAAATATTCATTTATTTGGGCAGTGTTTATGGGTTCAGCATGGGCTGTAGCTAGAAATGAGCATTTTACATTTACTGCACTTGGAGATAAATTGAAAGGCAAAAGGAAAATAATACATGGGATTGTTATATCCTTAATTACAATGATTTTTACTATCGCAATGATTAAGTATGGTTTTGATGTAACACTTAAGTTTTGGAACTACAACTGGCCAAATGTACCTACTTTTAAAATGGGTTATGTTTGGATGAGCTTACCAGTTACTGGAATTACTATGACTTTTTACCTAGTACTACATGTAATTGAAAATCTTATACTTCTAAAGAAAGGAGGACACTTATAATGACTGAAGCTTTACTAATCTTACTCTTTGTAGCACTTATGGGAATTGGTGTTCCAATATCCTTTTCTTTAGGAATAGTTGCATTTGCAGGTATTAATACACTTGCAAATATACCAAATATTGTTATTTTCAATAAAATGTTTTACGGATTAAACTCATTTGTACTCCTTGCTGTACCATTATTTATTTTGGCAGCAAATCTTATGAACCACGGTAAAATATCAAAGATGTTAATAGATTTTTCTGTTGCCTTAGTTGGGTCAGTACGAGGTGGTCTTGCTCATGCAAACATAATAGTGTCTATGATATTTGCAGGTGTATCAGGTTCATCACAAGCAGATACAGCTGGTGTAGGTTCAGTACTGATACCTGCAATGGAAAACCAAGGATATGACAAGGGAACTTCAGTAGGGGTTACAGCAATTTCATCTACCCTAAGTAGTATAATTCCACCAAGTATAACAATGGTTGTATATGCAGGTGTAACTAATGTTTCAGTAGCAGCACTGTTCTTTGCAGGATTAATGCCTGGGATTTTGCTTGGTCTTGGTATGATGCTAATCATTGCAGTTAAGGGTAAAAAACACAACTATCCAAAAGAAGAAAAAGTTCCATTGAAGGATATAGCCAAATTATTTCTCAAAAGTTTACCAGCTTTATTCACTCCAGTTATCATAATAGGGGGTATAATTACAGGTTGGTATACACCAACTGAAGCAGCAGGCTTTGCTTGTATATATGCTTTAATAATAGGCCTCTTTGTTTATAAAACCTTAAGTTTAAAAATGCTACCATCCATTCTTATAGATACACTAAAATTAAGCTCACTTTCGCTTTTTGCCTTAGCTACAGCTAATGCTTTAGGAGAATTAATGGGTTACTATAAATTACAAGATATTGTAACAAATTTATTTGCAGGATCTTCAGGCGGTACAAGTATATTTATACTGTCAGTTGTTTTGTTTTTCCTATTTATTGGAACATTTATGGATGGAGTTCCAGCTATGATATTATTCATTCCTGTAATTCTTCCTTCTGCAATAGCTTTAGGTGTTGACCCAATACATCTTGGATTAATAACAATCATAACCTTGGCATTAGGTCTGGTTACCCCACCTTATGGTCTGTGCTTGTTAATAGCAGGTTCCATATCGGGTATATCCATTGAAGAGTCTTTCAAAGGAGTACTGCCATTTTTCCTAATATCATTAGTGGTATTATTGTTTGTTGCATTTTTTCCAGGTATATTCATTGGAATACCTAAGATGCTAAATCCAAGTATATTTTTATAATTTAAACTACTATATAAAAGCTGGACTAAAGATTTTTTAGTATCAGCTTTTATTTGTTTAGTGGTTAATAAAAGGGTATGTTATTAAAAAAGAGAAAAAGAATCTATAAAAAAGGAGAAGTACTATGGAATATAAAATGCTACACACTTGCATTAGGGTAATGGATTTAGAAAAGTCGCTAGATTTTTATAAAAATGGATTAGGCTTGATTGAAAAAAGAAGAAGTGATTTCCCAGAGCATGAATTTACTTTGGTGTATTTAACTGACAAAGATGGTATTTATGATTTAGAACTAACATATAATTACAACCCTAAAAAAGCTTATGTAATAGGAGATGGTTTTAGTCATATAGCAGTTTCATCAAGTGATTTAGAAGGTTCTAGAAAAAAACATATTGAAATGGGCTACAAGGTTTCTGAGATGACGGGCTTACCAGGTAGTCTTCCAAGATACTATTTTGTTACTGATCCAGATGGGTATGAAATAGAAGTAATTAGAGCAAAGTGAAAGGAGGGGTCAAGCTTAATATTGCTTGACTTAAAAACATGCCATATATAAAACTCCAAGATGGAACTAATATTTACTATAATACCATTGGCAAAGGCCATACAATCTTATGCATCCACGGTTTCGCTGCAGACCATAGTGCTTTTAGACTTACTGAGAAAACCCTTGGTAAAGATTTTAATATTCTATCCCTAGATTTAAGAGGACATGGAAAATCGGATGAATCAAAAGACTTAAGTATAGAATTACTAGCTAAAGATATAGACGAAGTAGTTAATGAGCTTGGATTAAAAGATTTCACTATCCTAGGCTGGTCTATGGGGGGAAGTATTGCTTTAGAATATATAAACTTATATGGAACTCATAAGCTTTCCTCACTAATTCTAGTGGAAACATCTTTTAAACTATTAAATGATAATTCTTGGAAACATGGACTTTTTAAGGGTGATTATACAGAAGAAGACTTAAAATCTGATCTAAAAAGGATAGATAAGTCATATAGTAGCTGGGGGAGAAACTTTCTTAAGAGGATGGCGCCAAATCTTCATGGAAGAGATTTTGAAATAGCAGCTAAGTTAATAGAAGATAGAAATAAAGACTCAATGAAGTCACTTTGGAAGTCTTTAAGCGATAAAGATTATTGTATCCTTGCAAAAAATATAAACATTAAAACCCTAATCATTAATGGAGAAAAAAGTGAGTTTTACAATTTAGAAGCAGGACAAAAGATGGCAAGTCTTATAAGAGGATCTGACCTTAAAGTAATAAAGAATTCAGGCCACCTAGTTCCCCTTGAAAACCCTGTCGAATTTGCTAAGCTTGTTAGTAAATTTATTAGTAAATAACACAAAGGGACCTTCCAAATCTGGAGGGTCCTATCTTTTATAAAAAAGGCATATACTTATGAACTTCATCCTTATCCTTACCTACTATTATTTCTTTTATTAGGGCCATCCCCTTTTTAATTTGGTCTTCATCAACCGCACTAAAGCTAAGTCTTATATAGTTTTGGTCTGTTCCTTCTTCTGTAAAAAAAACATTTCCAGGCACCAGGGCTACATTTTTCTTGCTAGCTTCTTCATAAAAGTTAATTGAATTCCAATCACTTGGAAGTTTTACCCATAAGCTAAGACCTCCTCCAGGGGGCTTATATGAAAACCCATAAGGCTCAAGACCCCTTAGCTCATCTAACATTAGCATATATCTTTTTTTATAAAAATTCCTAGAATCTTCTATGTGGTTTCTCCAATAACCATTCCTAAGGTATAAGTCAAAGGCCCTTTGTAAGTAGCCTGAGGATGATATATCACTAGAATGCTTGGCCTTCATAATAGTCTTATACATACTTTGGGGTAGGATCATAAATCCAATTCTTACACCCGGCATAAAAATCTTTGAGAAGCTCTTTATAAAGACCACCTTATCTTTTTTATCTAAGGTCTTTAGGGGAACTTTCTTATCCTCTATAAAGGAGAGGTCTGTTAAAAAGTCATCTTCTATTATATAAAAGTTATATTCTTTAGCTATCCTTAAGAGTTCCTGCTTTTTTTCCATACTATAGGATATGGTTGTAGGGCTTTGGTAGTTAGGCATAACATATATAAATTTTGGCTTATACCTTTTTGCATATGACTCTAGGACCCCTAGGTTTATACCATCATCTTCTAGAGGAATCCCAATAATCTTAGCCCCCCTAGACTTAAAGGCAGCATAGGCACCAGGATAGGTTGGGTTTTCAACAAAGATGGTATCTCCTTGGTCTATAAGGACCTTAGAAACTATATCAAGGCCTTGTTGGCCACCTGATGTAATCAGTATTTGATCACTTGGTGCTTGTATAGAATAGTTATCCCATAAAAACTTACTTATAGATTCTCTTAAGGGTAAAAAGCCGCTAATTTCTGGATATAAAAAAGCAGACCCCCCATCTCTATCTAGGACATCAATTAAGGCATGCTTAAACAATTCAATTGGAAACATCTCAGGGGTTGGAGAGGCGCTGGCAAAGTCTATGCTATTTTTTAAAAAAGGGAATATGCCAGATAACATTAAGGCCATATCACCATCCTCACTAAGGAGGCTTTCTTCCTTTAAGTCAGGGTTTTTTATAAAGGTCCCGCTTCCTTTAATAGTATATATATAATCTTCTTTTTCAAGTAACTTATAAGCATTTATAACTGTAATATTATTCACACCCAAAAGACCTGCCAGGGCCCGAATAGAAGGGAGCTTATCTTCTTTAAGTTTGTTTTCTTCTATTAAATCCTTTATTTGTTCATAAAGTTGGAGATATAAAGGTAAGCTTTTACTCTTATCTAAAACTATTTCACTTAACATATAAATCACCCTTTTTTGTATGGATACACTTATTATAACATTTGTATAAAAATAAGACAATTGACTAGCACTTTTTACTCCTATCATATAAAATCAATATATAGAGATAGTTTAGGAGCCTAGAATATGAAAAAGATAAAAGTATTTGTAATTGTGTTAATTACTTTTCTTATAGTAGGGGGGACCTTGTTTTTTTCTAAAGAGGAAAATCAAAAAAACCTAGTTACCTACATACACAGTTTTGATAAGACTCAAAAAGAATTTCAAATTGTTTCAACCTATGAAAAAGAAGGGATTGAGTACTTAAATGGAAGGTACTTAGAGTGGGATGGTGAAAAGCTAACCCTCCTAGACCCAAGTGAAAAAATCCTTTGGACAAAGACCTTCTTGTTTGAAGATCCAAAAATAGTTTTAAATGAAAATAGGATAGGGGTCTACAATGAAGAGGGTATCTTATACTTATACAATGGAAACGGTGAAACCTTGCTAGAAGATAACCTAGAAAATAAGATTTTTAATCTTAAGCTCTCAGACCAAGGCTTGATAGCCCATATAAAACTTGAAGATAAGGAAGAAGTATTAAACTATGATTTTTCAAGTGCTAGCTGGGATAGGGTGACCTTTATAGATAGTATCCCCCTAGATTACTGGCTTAATTCTTCTAATAATTTAATGTATACCCAAGTTGACTTTAAGGATGGGTATCTTTACTCCCACTTATATGAAAAGGGTAAGGAAAACACAAGCTTAAAGGCAGAAGTTAAAGACAGTATAATATTAAAAGCTCTTCCCTACAAAGGAGGCTATATAATATTGACAGATTCGGGTATAGTAAAAACTAGTAGTGATGATATAAACCTACAAAGGGACTTTGACCTAGTTAAAGATATAATCCTTGATGGGGATGAAATTTACATCCTTTATGGGGATAACCTTGAGGTTTTAAATATGGACCTAGAAAGCTTACACAAAAAAACCTATGTCCTTTCTTATACATCCTTTCATAAGCATGAAAGGTATATCCTCCTATATGGGGATAAAAATATAATTGCCTTATTTAACAAGGAAGACAAGGCCCAATATGCTAGTGGTACAAGTATAAAAAAACTAACAAGTCAGTTTAATGACCTTATAGTAACACTAAATTCTGGAGTCTATACTATGAGGATAAGGGATGTAAAATTAGATAGAATGGAGGAATAAAAATGAATAAAAAAATTGATGCTAGGGGACTTGCATGTCCAAAGCCTGTCATATTAACAAAAAAGGAAATAGAAAATATTAAAGAAGGTACTATCACAACTATAGTTGATAATGAAATTTCAAGGGATAATTTATCAAAGTTTGCAAAAAGTCTTGAATTAGAATTTAAGGTAGAAGAAGATATGGATGGAAATTTTGAAGTTTCTATAATAAAGGGTGGGGGTGATTATTCACCTTCTCCTAAAAAAGTTAAACCTCTTGAAAAAAGTGAAGAGGGACCTCTTATTGTTATACCATCAGATTTAATGGGGACTGGCGACTTCCAGCTTGGCAAGGTTTTAATGAAGAGTTTTATCTACACAGTATCTGAAACAAAACCCTATCCAAAGGCCATCCTCTTTTATAATAATGGGGTAAAGCTGACAGTTAAGACAAGTCCAGTACTAGAAGACTTAATACTCTTAGATAAGGCAGGGGTTGAAATAATCTCTTGTGGAACATGCTTAGATTTTTACAATCTAAAGGATGAACTTGGGGTTGGGGAAATATCAAATATGTATACAATTTATGAAAAAATGAAGGAATCTCACAATACGATTACGATAGGATGATAATATGGAAAAGAAAGAGTACGGCATTTTAACCTTTGAAGGAACTCAACATGCTATGAAGGCAGAAGCTTATTTAATAAAAAAAGAAATTAAAACAAAGACAATACCTACCCCAAGGGATATTACCCTTTCTTGTGGCCTTGCTATAAGGATTGGGATTGAAGATATAGAAAAAATAAAGGAGTTTTATGATGGGGGAGAATTAAAACTTAAAAATCTTTACTCCCTTAAAGAGTCTACAGAGGGCAGGTTGCTAAAAAAGATACTTTAGGAGGAATTTATGAATTTTTTACAAGAAACAAGGTTGTTTTTAAAGGAAAGTGTAGATTTTTTTTTAAGAGATGAAAGTGGGAATTTAAATTTATTGGGTAAATTTTTAACCATAATTTTAATATTTACAATTATAAGGATTATTAATGCAATTTTTGACAAGCTAATAGATAGGACTATTGAGCTTAAGGGAATGGCAAAACTTCAAATAACAGATAGTAGGAGGGACACCCTAACAGCTATCTTAAAGAAAATAGTTAAGTATGTCCTTTATTTTATCGGGGTAGTTATTTCCCTAGAATTATTTGATATAAACACAACTTCCATCATAGCAACAGCTGGAGTTGGGGGTCTGGCAATAGGTTTTGGGGCCCAATCTTTAGTAAAAGATATTATAACAGGTTTTTTTATTCTCCTTGAAGACCAATACACCATAGGTGATTATATTCAAATTAATGATAAGGAAGGGGTAGTTGAAGAACTTGGCCTTAGGGTTACAAAGGTGAGAGATTTCACAGGAGAGCTTCATATTATACCAAATAGTAGTATAAATGTTGTGACAAATAGGACTAGGGGAGCCATGCGGGCCCTTGTTAAGATGTCAATTGCCTATGAAGAAGATGTGGATAATGCACTTAGGGTTATGGAAAGGGTAAGTAGAGAGATATCAGATTCACTTGATACTATAGTAGAAGGGCCTACAGTACTTGGAATTTCAGCTATGGGGGCATCGGATGTCGTTATTACAGCTGTTGCTAAAACTAGGCCCATGGAACAATGGTCAGTCGAGCGGGTTATGAGAAAAGCCTATAAAGAAGCCTTTGACCAAGAAGGAATTGAAATACCTTATTCTAAACTAGTAGTTTATGGAGGCGATGAAAAATGATGCTACACTATGAAGTAGGAGACCAGGTAACCTTGAAAAAAGGCCATCCTTGTGGTGAAAACAAATGGGAGGTCTTAAGGACTGGGGTTGATATAAAACTAAGGTGTTTAGGGTGTGACAGGCAAATTTGGCTTACTAGGATGGAATTTGAAAGAAGGGTTAGGAAAATTTTAGTAGGTGAAAAGTGGATAAGTATTGTCCACCATAAAAAAGATACTTCAAACAATACCGATTGAGAATTTTCTTTCGGTTTTTCTTTTTATTGCAACCTTTTAACTTTTACCACGTCTAAATAGTAAGGAGGGTTAGATTTGAGCGAAAAAGACTTGATAAAAAACTTAAAAAAAGGAAAAGACTCAGCTTATAAGGAAGTTATAGACTTATATGCAGACCAACTCTTAAGGACTTCTTATCTAATCCTAAGAGATAAAGAAGAGGCAGAAGATGTAGTCCAAGAGACCCTTATTAGGGTTTTTAAAAACATTAAAAACTTTAAGGGGACTAGCAAGCTCTACACATGGATTTATCAAATAAATCTAAACTTATCTAGGGATATACTAAGAAAAAGGCATATCAACTTAAGCCTTGAAGATGAATGGATAGGGGAAGAAGATCCTAATTTAAAAATAGAAGAAAAAATAAATAAAGAGGTCTTAGAAAGGGAATTAAAAAAATTAAACCCCATATACAAGGAAGTTCTTGTTTTATTTTACCTAAGAGAATTTTCAATTAAGGATATTGCCCTAATCCTAGAAACAAGTGAAGGGACAATTAAGAGCCGTTTATCTAGGGCAAGAAATATACTAAAGTTAAGTTTAGAAAAGGAGGATGCTTTAATTGGATAAGAAAGACTTACTAGGAATAGAAATAAATAAGATTATGGAAGAAGAAGTAGGGGAGCTTTTTTTATCAGAAGAAATTAAAGCTAATATTTTAAAAAAGGCTCCAAGCTTTAGAATTAAGACAATAAGAGAATTTTTAAATAAAGAAATAGAACTTCCTTTAATCCCTATAGGGGCAGGCTTACTTGCTGTATTTTTACTTTTAATTGTCCCAATTGATGGAATTATTAGGGGAGATAGGGTAAAAACTTTGGATTTTGGAAGTTCACAAGTTATTATAAGGGACTTTAAAGAGGTGAGCAAAAGATGAAGGTAAAAATAAAGGTTAAAAGTCTTATATTAATATCAATAATAACAATGATAATACTAATTTGGGGGATTCCCTTTGCAAGTTTACAAATAGCAAATTATTTAAATGATAAAAACAATGATAAGGCAGAGTTCTTTTATCAAAGGTACTACCAGTACCCTCTTGTTTCAAATACCATAAAGGGAAAATATATTTATGCAGAAAGTTTAATAGATGGATTTTCAAAGTTTCAAATTACATTTTCTGGCTGGGGAGGGGGTTCTAACACAGACCCTATAAAATTAGAAGAAGCTAAAAAACTACTAGGTGGGATAGTAAGAGAAGAAAATATATCAAAATCCAAAGTAGAATACATGGAGAAAGCATATAAAAGACTCCTTGATATAGGTATTTCAACTAATGATGTAGGCATGCTTAAAAAATGGCTAGACTTTAAAAATCCTCAGGAAACAGAAAAGATGGCTTATACAAGAGATATGTACAGGGCTTTTCTTTTTCATGTAAACCGTGAGGAAGAAAGGGCACTTGAAATTGCAGAAAAATATTTTCAAAGTGACCTTAGGGATTCTTTGCTCGATGTCCTCTTATCTGAAATTTATTTTTTCCAAGGTGACTATGAAAAAACAGGAGACTTTTTAGAAGGAGCTAATAAGATGAATTATTGGGATAGGATGGAACCCATATTTGCATCTTATAGGTACTTGGATAGGAAATACTTTTTAGAATACGAAAAAGACATCCTAGGCAATACAAATAAAATCAAAGGGACAGTTTTCTTTGAAGATAAACCTATGCCCTTTGTAGAAATTTATGTGCAAGAACCCCATGGGGGCTTTAGGACAGGTGGAGGAAACTACCTGGGCATTACAGATGAAAATGGTTATTTTGAAACTGTGCCTATAAGAGAAGGAACAGTCCAGCTAGTTCTTGGTTTAGATGGGGTAGCCTTAACTGATAAGGTCCTGCAAAAAACAAGTGTAGATTATATAGAATTAAAGGGTCAAGATGTAAACGTAGATTTTGTCTTTAGGGAAACTTTAAATATACTTTCACCAAGACCTAGAACTCTAGTTAAGGAAGAAATAATTGAAGTATCATGGGAGCCTGTAAGTGGGGCTTATTACTATAATGTTGAGCCTGTAATTTTTTCAGACCCCTATAATTTAAAGGGTAATTCTTCTAGGGGGCCTATTGGAGATATAAAGGGTTATATTAAAATTACAGGTACAAGGGCAAGCTTTAACATTGAAAATTTAAAAGAAAATATGGTTGGCCTATCCTTTAGTGGGGAAGAAATGCTCTTAGCCCCTAGTGGGGTCTTGGGGGTATTTTTACCAGGAATAGAGTACCCCATAGTTGTAAATGCATATGATAAAGAGGGTAATATAATAACAAGTAGCCTACCCTTAAGGGCTTATTACGATAAGATTCCATCTATAATTAAAGATGGAGACCTTAGTGAGGGTCAAAAGATTATCCTAAGTAAAGATTATCCAAAGGCAATAGCTTATTACAAGAAGGTCTTAGAAGATAAACCTAGTGACAAGGAGGCCCTCCTTTATTTAAGTAAAATATTTGCAATTGGATGGAAGGATGGAGAAAAAGACTATGAGAAGGCTATTTCTTATGCAAAAAGGTATGAAGATTCAGTTTCAAGAGAAGATATGCTTTTTAAAGTTATAGCTTATATGGACTTTAAGGATATTGGGGAGAACAAGGACTTGATAAAGGATGTTCTAAATAATATTAAAACATACGATGATGAGTATTATTATACCCTTGCCCAATTAAATATAGTAAATAAAGAATATAAAAAAGCAAGGGATGCCTATGATAGGATAGGGGACTATATACCAGTTGATTTAGTTTATTTAAACCTTTACTTGAAAGATTACAATAAGGCTGTAGAAAATGTAAAATCAGATAAGTTTTATTATTCCCTACTTTCAACTTCTAAAACTACAGATGCCATATTAAACTTAGAAATAAATGGCCTAGGTGTGGAAGATAAAAAGGTCTTTGATGACTTTTTAATAAAGCTTTTAAATAGGGAGGCTTATAAGCAAAAAGATGAACTATATAAAAAAGTAACTTCAAAGATAGAAAATAAGTCTGCAATAACCATAATAAATCAGATTTATAAGGATAATGGTTGGCTAGATAAGTATTAAAGAATTTAAGACTTCCTTATAATGGGTATAGTATGTATATCAAAAATCGAGAGGAGTTTGTTTATGAAAAATTTTAGTTATAATGCACCAACTAACTTAGTTTTTGGCAAGGGGTCTATAGACCAGATGCCAAAATTAATAGAAGGAAAATATAAAAAGATACTCTTACACTATGGTGGGGGGTCAATTAAGAAAAATGGGGTTTATGATGATGTTATAAACGCCTTAAGTAAGGTTGATGTAGAAGTATTTGAGTTAGGTGGAGTTGAACCTAATCCAAAGCTATCCCTAGTTAGAAAAGGAATAGAACTTGTAAAAAAAGAAGGGATAGATCTTATTTTAGCAGTTGGCGGGGGAAGTGCCATAGATTCAGCTAAGGCAATTGCACTTGGTGGTGCTAGTGATACAGATGTATGGGATTATTTTATGAGAAAGGCTAGTCCACAAAAGGCAATGGATGTTGCAGTTGTTCTTACCATACCTGCTACAGGAAGTGAAGCAAGTCAAGGTACTGTAGTAACAAACCAAGATGAGTCTTTAAAACTTTCAGTTAACCACCCAATTTTAAGACCAGTATTTTCAATTATGGACCCAACCTATACCTTAACCCTGCCAAAAGACCAAACCTTTGCTGGGGTTATGGATATACTTTCCCATATATTTGAAAGGTATTTTACAAAGGAAAAAAATGTTGAGTTAACAGATGCCTTGGCAGAGGCGACAATGAGAACTGTAATTGACAATGCCTATAAGCTACTTGAAGATCCAAATGATTACAATGCAAGGGCAGAGATAATGCTAGCGGGAACAATAGCCCACAATGGCCTCTTAGGAATTGGTCGAGTTGATGACTGGGCAAGCCACGGCTTGGGCCACCAGTTAAGCGCTCTTTATGGGACAACTCATGGTGTATCTTTAGCCATAATGTTTCCAGCTTGGATGAAGTATGTATATAGGGATAATCTTGAAATTTTTAATAAATTTGCCAAAAATGTCTTTGGGGTAATGGAGATAGGAAAGTCAGAAGAACACATAGCCCTTGAAGGTATAAAAGAATTTGAAGATTTCCTACAGGATATTGGCTTGCCAACGACCTTAACAAGTGCAGGACTACCTATTGATGAATACGAAAAAATGGCTACTTCTGCTGTAATTCATGGTAGTTTAGGAAATTTAAAGAAGATATCAAAAGAAGATGCTATAGAAATATATAAATTAGCAGAGTAAGAAAAAAGGGGTCTTAGAAATAGGACCCCTTTATATGGAGAAAATCTGATATAATTTAGGATATAGATATTAGGGGGATTAATGATGAGGTATGCATATGGCTACTACAAAAAAGCTAGTGATTATATTAGGGAAAAAATAGGGGAAGATGTAGAAATAGGCCTAATACTAGGCTCAGCTATGGGGAGCATTGCTAATCAAATAGAAGATAAGATTACAATTGAATACAAGGAAATTCCAAACTTTCTTGTATCTACTGTAGATGACCATGCTGGCTTATTAATTGCAGGAAAACTTGGTGGAAAAAGAGTAATATGTATGAGTGGAAGGTTTCACTACTATGAAGGCTATGACTTTGAAAAGCTAGCAATTCCTGTCAGGGTATTAAAACTCTTGGGGGTAAAAAAACTAATTGTAACAAATGCAGCAGGGGCAATAAATGAAGATTTCTCCCAAGGGGACCTAGTCTTAATTAAAGACCACATTAAATTATCAGGTGCAAGCCCCTTAAGGGGGACTAATATAAGAGAATTTGGGCCAAGGTTTGTAGATGTATCGGATATGTATACCAAAAGCCTAAGAGACAAGGCTAAGGAAATTGGTAAAGATATAAACATAAACTTAAAAGAGGGGGTTTATTTTTACGCCACAGGACCCCAATTTGAAACGCCTGCTGAAATTCGTGCTATGAAGATTTTAGGCGGTGACTTGGTTGGCATGTCTACTGTTAATGAGGCAATCACAGCTGCCCATTGTGGGATGGACCTATTAGGCATATCCCTTGTAACAAATATGGCTGCTGGGGTTAAGAAAGGACCTATTACTGTGGATGAAGTAAATCAAACAGGAAGAGATTCAAAAGACAGGGTATTAGAATTATTAACAGAAGTTATAAGACAAATTTAAGGAGGTAGCTTATGGATAGGGGAGATAAGGACCTAGCCTTTATGCTAAAATACGAAAATGTGGCTTGGTATGAGGATGGGGTTGTTAAGATACTTGATAGGAGGGTTTATCCCCGCACGATAAGGTATGAGGTTTGCAAAGACCACCATGAGGTTGCAAGGGCCATTTCTGATATGGTAACCCAAAGCGCAGGCCCCTACACAGCAGCAGGCATGGGGATGGCCCTTGCAGCTAAGGAAATTGAAGGAAAGAAAGAAGATTTTCAGATGGACTACTTAAAAAAAGCTGCTATAAGACTTTCGACAGCAAGGCCAACTACAAGAAAGAGGATGGAAATAATAGTAGATGCTTGCTTAGAAAGGGCAGAGGATGCACTTTCTAAAGGAGAAAAGCTAGACCTTGCAATCTTTGAACACACCTTAAGGCAAACAGAAATGAGATACCAAAGGATAGATAAGGTTGCAGTAAATTTAGTCGACCTCTTTCCAGATAAGGGAACAATCATGACCCAGTGTTTTGGTGAAACCATAGTTGGCTTAATGCTAAGGCAAGCTAGAAATAGAAATAAGGACATCAAGGTAATTTGCCCAGAAACAAGGCCCTACTTTCAAGGGGCAAGGTTAACTGCAAGTGTTTCCCAGGATATGGGCTTTGATACAACAGTAATAACAGACAATATGCCTGCCTATGTAATGGAAAAACTAAAAGTAGACCTTTTTACATCTGCAGCTGATGCAATTTGCTTAGATGGGCATGTTGTTAATAAAATTGGAACTTACCAAATTGCAATTGTTGCAAAGCACCTTGGTATACCCTATTTTGTAACAGGCATTCCTGATAAGGGCCATGAAACTATTGATACAGTTAAGATAGAAGAAAGAGATCCAGACTTTGTCCTTCAAGCCATGGGGGTAAAGACGGCCATGGATGGGGTGAAAGGCTTTTACCCATCTTTTGATATAACCCCTCCCCACCTAGTAAGCGGGGTGGTAACAGATAGGGGGATATTTTCTGCCTATGACTTACATAGGTATTTTAAAAAAGGGGAAAAAGCAGAACTGGTATTGTAATTTATCTATATAAGAGATAAAATGAAGATAAGAAAAGGAAAAGGTTTTCCGAAATTATGGAGGTGTTTGATTATGGCATTTAAATATGCAGATCGTATGGACAATATTAAGGCATCAGAAATTAGAGAATTGTTAAAATTAACAGCAAAACCAGAAATTATTTCTTTTGCAGGAGGACTTCCAGCATCAGAATTATTCCCAGTAAAAGAAATGGTTGAAATTTCTAAGAAAGTTTTAGAAGAAAGTGGAGAAAAGGCCCTCCAATATGGGCAAACAGAAGGCTTCCTTCCCCTAAGAGAAGAAATCTCAAAGAGAATGGCAAAGACAGGTGCTATGGTTTCACCAGATGAGCTTTTAGTTACAAATGGATCTCAACAAGGGTTAGACTTTAGTGCAAGATTATTTATAAACCCAGGTGATACTATAATTTTAGAAAAACCAAGTTACTTAGGAGCAATAAATGCCTTTAAAGCTTATGAGCCAAATTTTGTAGACATTGAGCTTGAAGCAGATGGCATGAATATGGATGAGCTAGAAGAAGCTTTAAAGACAGGTGAAAATGTAAAGTTTATATATGTAATTCCTGACTTTCAAAATCCATCAGGAAAAACATGGTCAGTTGAAAAACGTAAGAAGTTAATTGAACTAGGAAATAAATACGATGTAGTAATAATAGAAGATAACCCTTATGGTGAACTTAGGTTTGAAGGAGAACTACTTCCAGCAATCAAGCACTATGACACAGAAGGAAGAGTAGTTTATCTTGGTACCTTCTCAAAAATCATGTGCCCAGGCTTTAGGCTAGGTTGGGTTGGCGCATCACCTGAAATAGTTAACAAGTATACCCTAATTAAACAAGGGGCAGACCTTCAAGCATCCACCATTTCTCAAATGGAAGTTGCCATGTTCTTAAAAGAGTATAATATCGAAGAACATATTGAAAAGATAAAGGAAGTTTATAAGAGAAGAAGAGACTTAATGATAAAAGTAATGAAAGAAGAGTTCCCAGAAGAAGTTAAATATACCTACCCAGAGGGAGGATTATTTACTTGGGTTACCTTCCCAGACCATATAAACACAAGAGACCTTGCTGTAAAAGCCCTAGAGAAAAAAGTTGCCTTTGTTCCAGGAGG
>CAZSLV010000046.1:0-15129 GCA_964607545.1 uncultured Gudongella sp.
TTTATTCTTCTCTCATATCTATTAAAACAGAGCTGTTTAAAGATGCTTGTTCAAAGGTTCCCATGTTTTCTAAGGTATAGGTTGCTGCATCAAGTATTTGAAAGGCTAGGGGACATCCTGAGCCTTCTCCTAGTCTCATACCCAGATTTAACATTGGTTTTAATTTTAGTTCTTCCAAGACATATTTTGCCCCTGGCTCATTTGATAGGTGGGAGGGGATAATATAGTCAATTACATTTTCGCTTAATTTAACTGCACAAAGGGCTGCTACTGAGGATATAAAACCATCTATTACAATAGGTTTCTTATTCTTACCTGCCGATAAATATAAACCACACATGCCACCTATATCAAAACCCCCAACTTTAGCTATAACATCTATTGGGTCTTCTTTACTTGGCCTATTTACTTCTATTCCTTTTAAAATAATTGCTTTCTTATTTAAGTATTGTTCTTCTGTTAGTCCTGCCCCTTTGCCGCTAGTAGTATCCACATCTAAATCTGCCAAAACAGATAAAACAGCTGCTGAAGTAGAAGTGTTTCCAATTCCAAGCTCCCCTACACCTAAAATATCATAGCCCTTCTGGTAGAGTTTATCACCTAACTCTATGCCTACTTCAATTGATTTTATAGCATCTTCATAGGTCATAGATGGTCCTTTAGTAAAATTATTAGTCCCATTTTTTATCTTTTTATCTATAATATCAGGGTGGTTCACTTTACCATTCATTCCAATATCTACTGTATAAACATCTGTATTTGTAAGCTTCGATAAAACAGCTACACCTGTAATGCCCTTTGCTGTGCTTTCTGCAAGTACCCTTGTAAAAACTTGGGGTGGGGCACTTACTCCTTCTTCTAGGACTCCATTGTCAGCAGACATTACAACTATGGCTTTTTTATTGATTTTATTTATTGTCTTTCCTGTCATACCAGACATTTTTATACTTATTTCTTCCAAGCTTCCTAAACTACCTATTGGTTTTACTAAATTATCCCACTTATCCCTAGTGAGCTTTTTTGCTTTACTATCTCCTTTTTTTATCTCTTCTAAGGTTTCTTTTAATAAATTCATCTGGCCACTCTCCATTTGTCTAATTATTGTAGGTCATCCTTATACTATCATTTAACTTAAGTATATTTAAAGTAAGCTACCCTAATAGTATAGCATTAGACTTTTAAAAAAGCATTTACATTAGGCTAATGGTAAATATTTTTTTAACCTATATAGCAAGTTTCTTTAAAGTTTCATGATATTCCATAACTATTTCTAAAATTTCATCCCCAATTCTCATTTGTGCCTCTTTTGTCGCCGCTCCTATATGGGGGGTTACTGATACCTTAGGATGGTTGCACAAGTCCTTGTTTGGTTTTGGCTCTTTAATAAAAACATCAATACCAGCCCCTGCTACCTTATCAGTATTAAGGGCTTTTAGTAAAGCCTCTTCATCTATAATCCCACCACGGGCAGCATTAATAATAAAAACGCCATCCTTCATTAAATGAAATTCTCTTTCTCCTATTATAGGTTGGTCTGTCCCAGGAATGTGAATAGATATAAAGTCTGCTTTTTTTAAAAGGTCCTCAAACCCTAGGTAGTTAAAAGTATCATCCTTTTTATAAAATTTATCATAAAAGATTACATCCATGCCAAGGGCTCTTGTTTTTTTTGCAAGGGCTTTTCCTATCCTTCCAAAGCCAATGATTCCAAAAGTCTTGCCACTTAATTCTGTTCCTGTGTAGGCTTTTTTGTTCCACTGCCCATTTCTTAGGGTTATGTTGGCTATTGTAATATACCTAGCAAGCCCTATCATATGACCTAGAACTAACTCTGCTACAGAATTACTACTTGAATTAGGGGTATTTCTAACCTCTATGCCATTTTTAATAGCATAGGCAACATCGATGTTATCTAACCCAACTCCAGCTCTGATTATTAGCTTAAGTCTTGTGTTTTTAACTATATCTATAAGGTCTTTGTCAACTTTTGTTGCTGATCTTACTATTAAAATATCAAAATCTTTTATTATCTTGTATAAGTCCTCTTTTTCATAATGGTTTGAATCCACTAAGATACCTTTCTTTATTAAGGCCTTTATTGCATTTTTATCCATTCCATCATTTGCTAAAATTTTCATCTTATTTTCCTCCTTGTTTTTTAAAAATAAAAACTCCCATCCCTTATTAAAAAATAAGGGACGAGAGATATCTACCGCGTTGCCACCCAAATTAACAGATACTACTAAACCTGTTCACTCAAATCCTTGTAAGGTAAGGTAAACCAACTTACTTTCGTAAGTAGCTCAAAAATGGATTCATCATCTTATTTGCAAGTTTCCACCACCCACTTGCTCTCTTTTAAATAAGTATTGACTACTATTTTTCTTCATCGCCTTTATATTAACTTTTATAAAACAAAAACTCCCGCCTCTTATTAAAAAATAAGGGACGAGAGATATCTACCGCGTTGCCACCCAAATTAACAGATACTACTAAACCTGTTCACTCAAATCCTTGTAAGGTAAGGTAAACCAACTTACTTTCGTAAGTAGCTCAAAAATGGATTCATCATCTTATTTGCAAGTTTCCACCACCCACTTGCTCTCTTTTAAAATAAGTATTGACTACTATTTTTCTTCATCGCTTTTATGTATTTCTGCTATTGTACATCATCTTAATAAACTTGTCAAATTTTACAAAAACTTTTAATTTATTAGGTCTTTATTTGTATAGTAAGCTATTCCTATAGAACCTGGTCCTACATGCATACCAATTATTGGTCCAATATCTACTATGGGTATAGGTATATTTAACTTATCTTTTAAATCAACTGCTAATTCTCTAGCTTCTTCATAAGCATTTATATGGTGGACTACTATTTCTACAATTTCATATTCTTTATTATCCATTAGTACCTTATCAACCATCGTTTTAATAGCCCTAACCTTGGTCCTTACCTTATCAAAGACTGCGGTTTCACCATCTTTTACTGTTAATACAGGTATTATCTTAAGCATTTTCCCAAACAAGGCACTTGCTCCACCAATCCTTCCACCCTTTTTAAGGTAGTCTAGATCATCTGGAATAAATAAAAACCTACTTTTTCTTATATTATCATGGGCAATGCTTACAATTTCTTCTATGCTCTTACCTTCCTTAGCTGCTCTTGCAGCTTTAATTGCTACAAAACCAAGTTGCATAGAGTTTGACCTTGAGTCAATTATATGGATTTTAGCATCCTTATAATTTTCTAATACAGCCTCTTTAACCTTACAAGCACTGTTAAACGTCCCACTCATTTCTGATGATAGAAAAATACAGACTAGGTCATGTCCCTTACTTACTACATCTACCATTTCTTGATACATTTCTCCAATAGAAGGTTGTGATGATACAGGGATTCCTTTTTGCTCCATCTTTTCGTAAAACTCTTTGTTTTCAATTTCACCCTCTTTAATAGATTCATCTGAAAATGAAATTAGAAGAGGCAAGATTCTTATATCTAGTGTCTCCCTTAAGTCCTTATCAATATAGCTTGTGCTATCTGTAATGATTTTTACACTCATTCGAAAGTCCCTCTCTATCTATTTTATAATGTGTTTTCTATTCCATAACATATCACTTTAAAAGCATTTCTTCAAGCTTCTATATGCCCTCATTTAAAAAACCACTACCCCTTACTTCTACTACATCATTTATTGTTAGGAAGGCACCTGGGTCTATCTTATCTACTAGGGCCTTTAATTTTACAATTTCATTTGATGTAACAATACAGTAAATTACTTTTTTATCCTTCTTAGTATAAGCCCCTGTTCCCTCTAGAAGGGTTACCCCCCTATGGAGGTTAGTAAGTATATGACTTGCTAGTTCTTCGGATTTATCAGATATAATAAAAACATTTTTTCTAACATTAAAGCCCATTTGGACCTTATCTACTACTTGATAGCCAACATACATAGAAATAATAGTGTACATGGCTGATGAAAATCCAAATAAAATGGATGAAAGCGATACAATGGTCGTATTTAATATCATTAGTCCAGTACTAATATTAATGTTCCTTTTCTTTTTAATTATGGTTGCTATAATATCTAGGCCCCCTTGACAGGTCCTATTTCTAAACATTAGACCCATGCCTACTCCGTTTAAAACTCCTCCAAATATAGCACCAAGTAGGATATCCTCAATCATAAACAAGTTTCCTATATCATTAGTTATAGTTAAAAAACTTGAAAAAACAAACATGGAAATAAAAGCATAAATTATAAATTCCCTATCTACCATCTTAACGCCTAGGATAAATATGGGGATATTTATTAAAAAAACTGTAATACCTGTTGGTATATCAAACAGATATCGGATCATTAAAGCTATTCCCCCAACACCCCCACTTAATAATTGGCTAGGTATGAAAAAAACATTAAAGGCAGTAGCACAAAGGAGGTTCCCTAGAACTATAAAAAATAATTTTTTTAAGATTTTCTTTTTGTCTTTCTCAAAAGTTTGATTTAAGATCATATTTTCATATACCTTCTTCTTTAGTAGTTAAGTGTAATATATTATGAAAAGAAAGATTTGTAAACTAAATCTTATCTAAGTTTGCTTTTTTTTATATCTGCAATTAAATCTTCCAGTATATTCTGTCACTTTTTAAAAACACTTGTATTAATTTCAAATAAATTTAGGACTTAAATGAAAGGCTTTATAGATATCAATAGGTAAAATTGATATCTATAAAGGTATAATTGTAATTCTATGGGGTAGATTTACGAGGAATCCAAGAAATAATATAATGCTTATCTAAAGTACTTATCATATAATTCACTATAATATTTTGTTAGAACAGGCTTTTCTTTAAACATTATTAAAGTTTCTCTAACTAAATCTTCCCAGGAAAGTAATATAATTTTACTTTGTATTAGAGGGTCTTTTATCGTCTCTTGAATTGCCTTTAATTCATTATAAACCTTGATATTTTCTTTTGGAAATAAAAATACCACGGTTTGATTGTATTCAAAAATATGAAGTAAATTTCTCATTAATTGGTAGTTTTTTAAAAAGAAGTCTAATTCTAAGTGTTTAGCATCCAAGTATCTATGTAAATTATTTTCAATAATACACTTTTTATAACATTGTTTAAATTTTTCTCTATGTTTTAAGTCGTTTTTAGCTATTCCAAGCCCGTATTCAGTGTATTTTATTTCAATTGATATATTTTCATTTTTGCCAGATAAAAACACATCAAAAGTAGTGTTTCCTCTTAACATCTTATCTTTTGAGTTTTTCAAATATTTTTCTTCTAAACTCGATTCTTTTTCTAATTCTAGTTTATCTATAAATAAATCTCTTTTTAAAATTATGCTGAATATTTTAGACAATTCGGATATCCCTATTCCAAAATCATTTGTTAAAAAGGGCAGAAAATAATTAAATGCTAATATTTGAGATGAATTTAAATGGTAATAATACTTGTGTAACTTGTATTCATTGTTTAACTGGTCTAAATATTCTTTTGTGTTATATGGATAAAGTAGATTTAATTCCTTATTTCCATCGGGAAGAATATGTTTGAGAGCAATTGATTTATCCCTATAATTGTATGTCCCCGGCCCAACCTTTAGGTTTTCTATTGAATAATTAGATAAATTCCTAAGTCTATTTTTTTTAAAATTTATATATGTAGTCATATCAATCCTCCTCAACTTCCTTTGATATTGGATTAATTTTATTTATAACTATATTACCTGCTACTAAATAAGCTTGCAACATGCTATTTAATAAAGAAATGAATCCATCAATATCCTGATCTGTAACAATAGGATATAAAAATTCAACAACGATTGTATCTCCTTTGCCAGAAGCAAAAGCAAAATCTTTATGTTTCTTGTTTATAAACCCAGTAAATAAATGTATAAGAGTATTAAATGAACTTGCTAACTCATTTTTATCTATTGCTTTTGTGCCAATAAAAGTACCCTTATTCAGATGAAATTCTATTTTCACTTTCTCTTTTCTATAATTTTCCTCTTCAATAAATGGCATTCTAACAAACCAACCAACATTTTTAGTAAGTGGAAAAGGTCTAAAAAAATCATTAAGATCAGTTCTCATACTGTAACCAAACTTATTAGTTTTATGGTCATCAGTACTTTTAACAATCATATTAGAATTTTGTGATTCCCAAGTATTTAGTGCATCCTTAAGTTTCTCTTCAAAACTTTTTTTATTCTTTCTAGGTATACTCCTAATTGCTATTATAAATACCATGACTGCTACCATAGTACTAGATATGTCTTTTATGGCAGCCCAAATAGCAGTAGAATCTAAAGCTGAATCGAATGTTTCAAAGATAATTGCAATAATAGCAATAATACCAAATAAACCCCCTATTTTAGTTTCATTATCAATCTTATTCCACATAAATACCACCCTCCTTAAAGATTTTTATTTGAAATATCAGACTTTCTATAGTATTACTTACATTATAACTTTTCTCTTATTAATTTGCTATAATTACTACTTTAGATTATAGGCTATGTTGACTATAATATTGGCAAAGCTTATAATCTATGTATACTATTTACCTGAATTATGTAAGCTAAAAATACGGCTTAAGTAAAAAATCACAAGGAGGAATTGACAATGAAAGATTATTTTAAGGTAACAACAAAAACTATTGTAGCAACAGGGTTAGGTGCAGCAATCTTTATGCTTTTATTTATGTATGTTAAGGTTCCATCACCAGTTCCAGAAACTAGTTTCCAAGTAGCTTATGGTTTAAGTGCATTTTTTGGCACCTTGTTTGGTCCAATTGCTGGGGGTTTAATAGCCTTTATAGGCCATGGTTTAAGTGATGCCCTCCAATATGGGTCTCCATGGTGGAGTTGGGTTATTGCAAGTGGAGTAGCTAGCTTTATATTTGGCTTTGCTTACAAGAGAACTAGGGTTGAAGAAGGAGAATTCAAGGGAAAGGATATTTTAACTTTTAATATAATACAAGTAATAGGTAATGCAATTGCTTGGTTAGCAGTAGCTCCTCTTTTAGATATATTTATCTATGCTGAGCCTGTATCCCTTGTATTTACTCAAGGAGCCATAGCAGCCCTTATGAACTCTATAAGTGCTGGTGTCATTGGGACATTTTTATTAATTGCTTATTCAGCTACAAGATCCAAGAAAGGTAGTATATCAAAGAAGGTAGATTAGACTTTAATGGAGGCAGGAATGGATAAAACACCAATAATTGAATTTAATGATTTTACTTTTAAATATTATAGTCAAGCAGAACCTACCCTGCACAATATAAATTTAAAAATTTATGAGGGTGAAAAGATTTTAATAGTGGGACCTAGTGGCAGTGGCAAGAGTACTCTTGGCCACTGCCTTAATGGCTTAATACCCTTTTCATATGCTGGTGAAATAAGTGGTAGTCTTAAGGTTAAGGGTTTAGAGACTAAGGATCAAGATATCTTTACCCTTTCAAAGATACTTGGCACTGTACTTCAAGATTCAGATGGTCAGTTTGTTGGCTTAACAGTTGCAGAGGATATAGCCTTTGCCTTAGAAAATGACAATATACCTACAGATTTGATGCACCAGAGGGTCCTAGAAGTATCTAAACTTGTTGATATGGAAAATTCTCTAAACTCCTCCCCTTTTGAGCTTTCAGGTGGACAAAAACAAAGGACAGCCTTAGCTGGTGTCATGATTGATGATGTAGAGGTTCTACTATTTGATGAACCCCTTGCCAACTTAGACCCCTATACAGGAAAGAAGGCCATTGAAATAATTGATGAGATTCATGAAAACTCAAAGAAAACTATTATCATTATTGAACATAGGTTGGAGGATGTCCTCCATAAAAGTATAGATAGGGTAATAGTTATTAACGAAGGCAGGATATTGGGAGATTTAAATCCCCATGAATTAGTATCTTCTTCTATACTTATTGACAATGGGATAAGAGAACCCCTATATATTACAGCCTTAAAATATGCTGGTGTCAATTTAAAAGAAGAAATGCTGCCAGGTAATTTGTATTCACTGAGCATTCCAAATGAATACAATAAAATTAACACTTGGAATGATTCTATCATAAAAGATTTATCTTCGAATGAAAATGATTCCATCTTAAAGCTAGAAGATATTTCTTTTTCTTATATCAAGGGTAAGGAAATTTTAAATAATATTAGCTTTGATGTAAAGGAAGGAGAAATGCTAGCTATAGTTGGGAAAAACGGGTCAGGCAAGTCAACTATCTCTAAGCTTATTTGTGGGTTTGAAAAACCTGATGCAGGTAGTATTTATTATAGGGGGAATGATCTTAAAGATAAGTCCATAAAAGAAAGGGCTGAATTAATAGGACTTGTAATGCAAAATCCCAACCAAATGATTTCTAAATCTCTTATTTATGACGAGGTTGCCCTAGGTTTAAGGCTTAGGGGAGTGGCTGAGGATGAAATTAAGTTAAAGGTTGATAAAATTTTACTTATTTGTGGATTGGCCCCCTTCGTTGACTGGCCAATAGGTGCCTTAAGCTATGGACAAAAAAAGCGTGTTACAATTGCCTCTATCTTAGTCCTTGATCCTAAAATTATTATCTTGGACGAACCTACTGCAGGTCAAGATTACAAGCATTATTCAGAAATAATGGAGTTTTTAAAGTCCATAAATGAACTAGGTATTACCATAATTTTTATTACCCATGATATGCATTTAATGCTTGAATACACTACAAGGTCTATTGTACTAGCAAATAAGCATATAGTTGCTGATACAAAGCCTTCTATTGTCTTAAGTGATAGTGAAGTTATTGAAGTTGCCAACCTAAAAGAAACCTCCCTCTATAGCCTGGCTAATATGGCAGGGATAGTTGATGCTAGTGGTTTTGTGCAAAACTTTATTGACTATGAAAGGTCGGTGAAAGAAAGATGAAAAATAGGCTTTTTTCATATAACCTAGTCGATACCCCTATTCATAGGTTATCGGGTCTTACTAAGCTTATAGGGTTTTTATTTTTAACCTTTGCAGTTATGTTTTCATTTGACATTAGGATGATCCTTCTTATTATGGTATTTTCATTTGCCCTACTAAGGGTATCTCAAATAAAGTACTCGCAAATTAGGCTTATGGTAATTTATGTGGCTATCTTTTTACTTACCAATACAATAATAACATATCTTTTTTCTCCAGAAGAAGGAGTTAAGATTTATGGAACAAGGCATGAAATAGCTCATTTTATAGGAAGGTATAATTTAACATTAGAACAAGTATTTTATCAAACTACTAAGTTTTTTAAATACGCTTCTGTAATACCACTTGGAATTATATTTTTATTGACTACTAATCCAAGTGAATTTGCATCGGCCCTTAACAGGGTAGGAGTAAATTATAAGGCTGCTTATGCTGTGGCGCTTACTTTAAGGTATTTCCCAGATGTTCAAAGGGACTACCTAGATATAAGTTTAGCCCAGCAAGCTAGGGGTTTAGAGCTTTCTAACAAGGCCAAGCTAAGAGATAGGTTTAAAAATTCCCTCTTAATAGTTCTCCCCTTAATTTTTTCAACCCTTGATAGGATAGAGTCGATTAGTAATGCAATGGACTTAAGAGGTTTTGCCAAGTCAAAGTCTAGAACTTGGTATAATTCTAAAAAGATGACTAGGGCAGACTACACTGCTATTTGTATTTCTGGACTTATATTTTTAGCAACCCTTAGTGTATCTATTTTTATTAACCGCGGAAGATTTTATAACCCATTTATTTAGGAGGAAGTATATGAAGCCAATTTTAGTTTTTCAAACAGATTTTACCTATAAAGAAGGTGCAGTGTGTGCCATGTATGGAGTAGTAAAAAGTGTAGATAGGTCCTTAGAAATAATTGATGGTTCTCATGAAATACCTAAGTTTGATACCTGGTCTGCATCCTATAGGTTGTACCAATCAATGAAGTTTTGGCCTGAAGGGACTATCTTTGTCTCTGTGGTTGACCCTGGTGTAGGGACAAAGAGAAGGGCCTCTGTAGCTAAGACTAGTGATGGCTACTATGTTGTTACACCAGATAACGGGTCCCTAACCCACCTGAAAAAATGGGTGGGCATAGATGAAATAAGAGAAATTGACGAAGAAACAAATAGGTTAAGGGGTAAGGGGACAGAAGGGGTAAGTATATTCCATGGAAGAGACTTGTTTGGCTATTGTGCAGCCAAGCTAGCTAGTGGAATAATAAGTTACGAAGAAGTAGGTCAAGCATATGATGTATCTGAGATAGTTGAACATGAAATCTTTGAACCCCTTATTAAACCTTCTTATGTAAAGGGGATTTTAGAAATAGAAGATCCTAATTTCGGTAACCAATGGACAAATATAAGCTTAAAAGATTTTAATCAGGCAGGCTTTAGCTACGGTGAATTTGTAAATGTAGTAATTAGCTACAAGGGAGAAAGAAAGTTTGACCAAAGAATACTCTTTGAAAGTTCTTTTGGCTATGTTAAAAAAGGCCAGCCTATGATTTATAACAATGAACTTATGAAAATATCTTTTTGTGTAAATCAAGGTAGCTTTAAGGATATTTACTCTATAGATTTCGGCCCTGACTGGGTTGTTGAAATTAGTAAGTAGGCTTATATGTTAATAAAAGCAAAGGAAAAAGATAGGTCAATCCTGCTTGATTATTGTAAAAGTGAAAGCATCTTTAATATATTTATCATAGGTGATATAGAAAACTTCGGCTTTTCATCCCCTTATCAAGATGTTTACTACCAGATGGATAAGGACCAAATAAGGGGAATAGGCTTAAGGTATCACAATAACCTTATTGTATATAGTAAATTACTAGATATGGACTTTTCTTTAATTAATAATATATTGGCTAGGCATGAGATTGATTTAATTAGTGGAAAAGCTTGTGTAATCGATAAGCTTTATCCCCATTTAAGGGGTAAAACTAGTAGAAATGACCTAGTCTTTTGCAAACACTTTTACATGGATATGTTAAGTCCTGATATTGATAATGTTATTGTTGCAAATGAAAACCACGCCATGGACATTGCTATTTCTTATGGGGATATAGAAGAATTTAAAAACCTTTATTCAAATGATATTAAGGAAAGGTATAAGCAAATCCATACAAGGATTAAAAGCGGTGAAGGTAAACATTTCCTGATGCTAGATGATTTAGGGATAGTATCACATGGTAATATAGCAGCTGAAAATACCTTAAGTGGTATGCTTGGGGGAATTTTTACAAGATTTGATTTAAGAAATAAGGGATATGGGTCTGCCCTTACCTCTGCCCTAATAAGGGATTTAAAAAGTAGGGATAAACAAGTTGCTCTTTTTTATAAGGGTAGGGTCCAAGAAAGGTTTTTTAAGGGCTTAGGCTTTAAAGAAATAGGCACTTGGTCTAGTCTAAGGAGGGAAAAAGTTGAATAAGATATTGGTATTACAAAGTGATTTTGGTTTAGTAGATGGTGCAGTTGCTGCTATGACAGGGGTTGCCCACGAAGTTGAAATGAACTTAAAAATATATAATTTAACCCATGATATCACTCCATATCATTTATGGGAAGCTTCCTATAGGTTGTTTCAATCAGTAGAGTATTGGCCAGTAGGCACTGTCTTTGTATCTGTTGTAGATCCAGGGGTTGGGTCTTCTAGAAAGAGCGTGGTAGCCCTAACTGAAGGGGGCCACTATATAGTTACACCTGATAATGGAACCCTAACTCATTTGAAAAAATTTGTTGGTATAAAGTCTGTAAGACAAATTGAAGAAAATACCCATAGAAGGGCCCAATCACAATACTCACATACCTTCCACGGGAGGGATATATACGCTTATACAGGGGCAAAATTAGCATCTGGCAAGATTAGCTTTGAAGAAGTAGGCCATGAAAATCCAGTGGATGAAATTATAGAAGTAGAAGTTGGTCAGGTTATAAAAACTGAAAATAGCATTATTGGTAATATTGATATCTTGGATGTTCGTTTTGGGAGTTTATGGACAAATATCACAAGGGAAGACTTTTTAAGCATGGGCTTTGACTACAATGATAAGATTGAAGTATTAATAAAAAATGGCTCTACCATAGCTTATAACAATAGGATTAAGTTTGGAGTATCCTTTGCAGATGTTCATGTAAGTGAGCAAATCATATATATTAACTCTCTTTTAAGAATGGCAGTAGCAATTAATCAGGGCAACTTTGCAAAAGCATATAATATTGGAACAGGACTCCACTGGACCATAGAATTTATAAAAGAAAAAGTTTAAAGTATAAAAGGAACTCACCTAAAAGATGGGTTCCTTTTCCTATAGCAAGTCCATAATTTCCTTTTTAATCTCATTAAATTCAAGACTTGTAAATGTGTCATTATCTCTTGGCCTTTTTATATCGACATTAAATACCTTTTTTACATAGGCTGGCCTTTCAGAAAAGACATATATCCTATCTGATAAAAATATGGCTTCATCAATATCATGAGTTATAAAAAGTATGGATGCCTTCAAATTTTTAAAGACCTTTAAAAGCCATTGCTGCATCTTCCTTTTTGTTATAGCATCTAAGCCCCCAAAAGGCTCATCAAGAAGCATAATATCATTTGAAAATAAATATGTTCTAAGAAGTGATGCCCTTTGCCTCATTCCCCCTGATAGTTGATTGGGGTAGTTTTTCTCAAAACCATCTAAACCAAAGAGCTCAAAGTTCTTTAAGGCTTCTTTTTCAGCCTCTTTTTTTGAATACCCCTTTAAAATAAGGGGGACAGATACATTCTCTAAGATATTTTTCCAGGGTAGGAGTAGGTCCTTTTGGTGCATATAGCTAACCCTTCCAGTTTTCCCTATATAAGCTTCTCCTTCTATCAAGACTTCCCCCCTATCTGGCAGGGAAAGACCTGCAATAATATTAAAGACTGTACTTTTTCCACTCCCACTAGGTCCTAGAATTGTTACAAATTCATTTGCTCCTAAACTTAGGGAAATATCATCTAAAGTATGAAGGTCTACAAATGTCTTAGATATATTTTTAATCTCTACTTTTTTCATATCCTCACTCTTTTGGTAAAAATTCATTTGTAAATGCTTTATCTACTTCAAGCTTACTTTCTAAGAGGTCATTTTCATACATCCAATTGCCGTATGTTTCCCATATATCTGACTTCATTATTCCCCAGCTTTTAGCATCTGCCTTATATTCTTTTGCTAGGTACTCTTGACTTTTAATAACCATTTCCTCATCTAATTCTGGTGCGTGTTTTACTAGGATTTCACCTGCTTCTTTAGGATTATCAATAGCAAAATTGTAGCCTTTAGATGTGGCATTTAAAAATCTCCTTGCAAGGTCTGGATCTTCTTCTAATAAACTTTCATTTGCAATTAAGACTGGAGTATAAAAATCAAGGGCAGGTTCAACATCTTGAAGTTTAATAAAGTTAAGGTCATAGTCCTTAAGTTCTGCTGCTACTCCATCCCACCCATAAAATATCCATGTAAAATCCACATGGTTTTCTACACTTGAAAAGAAGTCCGAAGCTTGGATGTCTACCATTTCTACCTTATTAAAGTCTCCCCCCTCTTTTATCATAAGTCCCCTTAACATGGCTTCTTCCATTGGAGACCCCCAACCACCATATTTTTTGCCTTCAAAGTCTTTGGCTGTAACAATATTTTTATTAGCTGGAGAAGCAAATCCAGATGTGTTGTGCTGGATTATAGCTGCTATTGATACTACAGGTAGGGGGTCTGATGCCGTTCTAGCATAAGTCACTTCTTCCTGGTAGCTAACTCCAAACTCCGCTTGTTTTGCTGCTATTAAGTCTGCACTACCACCAGCCGATGGCTGAATTATCTCAACTTGCAAACCTTCTTCTTCAAAATACCCCTTATCCAAGGCCACATAGAGGCCTGTGTGGTTTGTATTTGGGACCCAGTCAAGTACTACTGTAATCTTTTCTAAGACTCTAGGCTCGCTTGTAGGTTGTGAGCTTTGACATCCTCCCACTAGTCCCATTATTAAAACTAATCCTAAGATTAAAGCTAAAGTTTTTCTAAACAATTTTATTCCTCCCAAATTCTCTTATTTTGATTTTTATTATAAATCCAAGGCATGGCTCTCTTTTCTATTAGGGTTATAAGCTTTAAAATCCCAATGCTTAATAGGGTAATTATTATTATGGCCGCAAATACCTTATCTGTAGCAAATGAATGCTTTACCCTAAGCATATATACCCCCAGGCCATTTTTACCTCCAACCCATTCTCCAATAGTAGCCCCCATAATACTATAGGTAGCTGAAATCTTTAGGCCAGAAAAAAAGTTAGGTAGGGCCGAAGGTAGTTTAACTATTTTATATACATCAAGCTTACTTGCCCCCATAGATTTGATTAAGTTTAACAAATCTTCATCCACTGAGCTTAAGCCTTCTAGGAGGCTTATGGCTATTGGAAAAAAACAAACTAAAATTACAATTACAATCTTTGGAAAGTATCCAAAGCCAAACCATATGGCAAAGAGGGGGGCAATTGTTATTATTGGTATGGTTTGAGATGTAATTATTAAAGGATACAGGGTCTTTTTAACTAGGGGAAGGCTATCCATTAGGATTGAAATTCCTATTGCAAAGATAATGGCAAGAAGAAATCCAACTAGGGCCTCCATAAGAGTTACCAAGATATGCTCTTTTAAGACTGGTAAATTTACAATAAGGGTCCATATTATCCTAGTAGGTGGGGGTAAGATGTAAGTTGGGACTACCTCAAACCTTCCCACAAGCTCCCATATTAATAAGATAAAGAAAAAAAAGGTAAAGGGTATTAACCTATCCCCTGTACTTGTAAGTTTTTTCATTCATTGTCACGCCCTCTTTTTTGTAATCAATTTTAATAACTGACACAAGCCTCTCGGCACCTTCATTAATACAAATATCTTGAGCTTTCTTAACTATATCTAATAAGACATCTAAGTCTCCCTCCATGGTAGTTTCCATGGGTCCTACTTCGTATTTTACCCCCGTTTGTTTTATATATTCGATAACTTTATCAACAACCATATAAATTTGTGCATCAGGTACTACTGGTAAAACTTGCAAACTTAAATTTACATTTTTCATTGAAAATACCTCCTATTTTTTTAAA
>CAZSLV010000047.1:0-14789 GCA_964607545.1 uncultured Gudongella sp.
CCTCGCAGCTGGCTTGGGAAGCCAGTGCTCTACCACTGAGCTACACCCGCAGCAATAAAGCTTCTTTTTGCCTTGGATAATAATTCGCTCAAACTCCAAGCGGATTAACCGCTGACTTATATGATTATAACAGGTGAGAATTACGATGTCAATATTTAAAACCTAATTTAATTTGTAATTTTCCATGTTTTTTAATTACTTGAAAAAAGACAGCTGGCTTTGGTCCCTATCCATTAGGTTTGAGATAGATATACCTAGTAATCTAAGGCCCTTATCCCATTCCATTTCTGAAAATAGGGTGGCACCTAGGGTGTAAATTTCATCTTCTTCCCAAATATAGTGGCCATAGGACCTTGACTTTGTATGAGTCTTAAAGTCCTCATCCTTTATTTTAACACTTAGGGTCCGGCCATGTAAATTCCTTATTGCTAAGTCTTCTGATAATTCTCTTGAATAAAGACTTAGTTTTTCTAATAGGAGTTTCCTATCCCTAGTTGCCCTAAAGGTCCTTTCTACCCCCATAGACTTTCTTATCCTTGTGGTTTGAATTTCCCTCTTGTCTATCCCTCTTATTCTAGAATAAATTTCCTCTCCTCCCTTACCAAATAATTCTATTAAAAATTCTTTTGATAGGGAATAAAGGTCTTCTACAGTATATATGCCAATTTGATTTAACTTTTCTTTCGACTTTGCCCCAATTCCATAAACCTTGCCAACAGAAAAGGGAAAGAGAAGTTCTGGCATCATATCTTCTGTAATCTTCATAAATCCATTTGGTTTGTTCCAATCAGAAGCTATCTTTGCTAGAAACTTATTATATGAAACTCCAATAGATAGGGTGAGACCTGTCCTATTGTATATGAGCTTTTTAATCTTATCTGAAATTTCTTCAGGAGTTATTGTAAAGCCACTTATGTCCATATAAGCCTCGTCTATAGAGATTTGTTCTATGGTTGGACTAATTGTCCTTAAGGCCTTAAATACCTCTTTTGAGACTTGCCTGTACCTATCCATCCTGCCTGGCACATAGATACCGTGAGGACACCTTTCCTTTGCCATAAAAATTGGCATGGCAGAATGTATACCATACTCTCTAGCTATATAATTACAGGTTGTTACTATCCCACTGTTACTTCTTCCCCCAACTATTAAAGGGTGACCCTTTAGTTTTGGATTGTCTATCTCTTCTACAGCAGCAAAAAAAGCATCCATATCTAAGTGTAAAAAATTTAAGTCTTGTGACATTTTACTATCTCTGCCTTTACTTCTTGCCCAAGGTTTATAATCCCATAGGTCCCAATATTTGACCCTCCCCTAGGAAAGGTGGGACTACCTGGATTCATAATTAAGACCTCCCCTTCCCACTTTAAGTAAGGGATGTGGGTATGGGCGAAGAGAATTATATCAGCCTTATTTTCAAGTCCATGGTAATAAAGCCTTTGGAGGGAATTCTTTACATTATAGTTATGGCCATGGCTTAATAGAATCTTTTTATCTCTAACCCTAACTAGGGCTTCCTTTTTATAACCGCTTGCAAGATCCCCATTTCCAGCAACTATATGGCCAGGTATTTGAAGCTTTGACTTAATAATTTCCCCATCTTGGACATAATCACCAAGGAATAAAACCATATCAGCATTTTCTTTTTTAATTTGACCCATAATACTTGCAGTAACATTGTGGGTATCAGCTATTACTAGGATTTTCATCTATTTCACCAACTATTTTTATTAATTTTTCTCTAAATCTATCCAAGGCTTTTTTTCTGTGGCTTATGGAATTTTTTACTTCTATAGGCATACTTGCAAATGAAAAATCATAACCTTCTGGAGAAAAGATTGGGTCGTAACCAAAGCCATTGTCTCCATCTGGTTTTTCTAAGATTCTCCCTTTACATTCACCATATACAGTATATTCTTCTTTATCTTCTGTAATAAAGGCAATAACAGACTTAAAAGTAGCTTGTCTCTCTTTGCCTTTAAGGTTTTCTAGGAGGGTCTTGTTGTTTAAAGCATCATTACCATCTTCTCCCCCATACCTAGATGAGTATACCCCTGGCTCTCCCCCAAGGGAATCTACAAACAAGCCAGAATCATCCGCCATAACTATAGCATCTAAGTCCTTGGCTAGGGCCCTTGCCTTTTTAAGGCTATTTGACTCTAAGCTATCTCCATCTTCTACAACATTTAAATCTTTAAAGCCTACTTGATCTTTTGTCAATATTTCAATAGGCATGTCTTTTAATATTTCTTTAATTTCCTTTACCTTGTTTTTATTTCCAGTAGATAGGACTAACTTTCTCATTTATTATTCCCCTTTTATTAATTCTGTTACCCTGCCTAATATTTCTTTTTGCATTTGTATTAACTCTGCATTTCCCTTTTCACCTAAATCTAGGAGGTGGTTTAATTCTTTTCTAGTAAAGTTACCCTCTTCTCCAGTACCTTGAACTTCTACAAATTTACCATTATCCCCCATAACTATATTCATATCTACAAGGGCCTTATGGTCCTCTTCATAGCATAAATCAAGTACTGGACCTTCCTTAATTAGGCCTACGCTTATGGCTGATACGTATCCTGTAATTGGAAATTCTTTTATTGTCCCATCATTTAATAGCTTCTCACAGGCATTAACCAGGGCTATGTAGGCTCCAGTTATTGAAGCTGTCCTAGTTCCACCATCTGCTTGTATTACATCACAATCTAGCCACAGGGTCCTTTCACCAAGTTTTTTTAAATCTATAACTGATCTTAGGGACCTGCCTATTAACCTTTGTATTTCTTGATTTCTTCCATCTATTCTACCCTTAATTGAATCTCTCACCTTTCTAGTTTGAGTGCTTGCAGGTAGCATAGAGTATTCTGAACTAACCCACCCAGTTCCGCTTCCCTTTAAAAAATGAGGTACTCTTTCATCAACCATGGCTGTGCAAATTACCTTGGTATTTCCCATTTCTATCAGGACTGACCCATAGGGGTGGATTAAATAATCTCTTGTTATCTTAACTGGTCTTTTTTCATCATCTTGTCTATTGTCAATTCTCACTTAAGCTTCACTCCTCTTTTTTCTTATACCTTTATTCTATCAGAAAAGGATGACAAAATGTCATCCTTTTCATTATCACTTTTTCATTGATGCAAAATATCCCCCTCTAATAGGGCTAATACTATTTACTGTTATATAGGCATGCTTATCAATACCATCTACAAGTTGCTTTAGCCTTTGAAGGTCCTTCCTATTTAGGGCTACATTTAATATTTCTCTTGGTCCTTCAATTCCTTGGCCTTCAATGACAGTTACGCCAAATTTTTCTTTTCTCAAGCTATCAACAAGTATGTCATTATTTGCTGTCCTTAATATTATTTGAGCTGAAAGATTACCAAGGGCTATTTTGTTTTCAAGCAGGATACCAATGTAGTTTCCTGTAGCAAAACCTGCACAATAGGCTAGTAAATTCCAAGGGTTATCTAAGCCCCCCACAACCTTACCAAGGACTGCTACATATATACCTACTTCAAAAAAACCAATTACAGCAGCTGTTAACTTCCTGCTTTGCATAACCATAAGGGTCCGTATCGTAGACATAGACATATCAATTACCCTAGCAAAAAATATTATTGCATAGCCAAATAAAAGTTCCATTACTAATTTCCTCCCCATAACACATCTAAGAGGAGGCTAGCCTCCTCTATACTTTAGTCTCCTAGATATTCTTTTACCCCATTAAGTATTCCTTGAACAATTAAATTTTGATAATCCTCTCTTAAGATTACTTGCAATTCCTCTGCATTTGACATATAGCCTATTTCTACAAGAACTGCTGGCATATAGGTCCTGTTTAGAACTACAAGGTCAGATCTTTTTACTATCCCTCTTCCTGGCCTATTGGTTAGGGTCCTGATGTTATCATGGATAGCCTTGGCAAAAGGATGCTGGTCTTCTAACTTTATATCTCTTTCATTGGCTGGACAATAGAGTACTTCTAGGCCCTTTACTTGGGGTTTTAAGGATGCATTGGCATGGATGCTAATAAAAAGATCAGCATTAGCATTGTTTGCTATAATTGGCCTATCATAAAGACCAAGATCTACATCATCAACCCTTGTCATTATTACATTATACCCGTTTTGCATTAAGGCATCCCTTAATAGGAGGGATACAGGGGTTGTTATGTGTTTTTCATACACACTGCCTGCTACGGCACCAGAATCTTTTCCTCCATGGCCTGGGTCAATAACTATGGTACGCTCGCTTGGTATTATATTTGAATCCCTTGTAACTAAGACTGAAATTTTTTCATCTTCCATGCTTGATAAAACATTGTAGGCTATATTTTGTTTAAATGAAACCCTAATATTAGTAAACCTTCTACTTCTTTCAACATTAATTTCTTTTACCAACCTATCGTTAATACTATATAAGCCCTCTGGTAGATTCGTATTTTCATTTGGAATTTCTATATAAAGGTCTTTTCTTTCAGTATCATAAAATATTTGATAGTCAGTTTTAGCAAGGTTTTTTATATCTATTAAGGCCTGGTTATTAAGGTAGTTATACTTTATATCCTTCCACATATCTTCCTTTGGATAAATAACTAGGGAATCATCTTTTGAAATTATAGAGACATCAGCCTTAGCTTGCCCCTCTTTAAGGTCTAGAACAAGTCTTACTATTTTATCCTTAGGGTTATAATTATTATCAGGTACAAATTGAGATACCCTCACACCCTTAATAAAGCTTGTATCATATGAAAAAGTTTGTAAACTTTCACCTTGTAAGAAGGAATCCATAAGGTCAATAACTAGCCTATCAGGGTTTGAAAGCTTCATAGTGTTGTATTTTACATTGTTTGCCCCTTTTATTACGATTGCTTCATTACCATCTACCTCTTCTAAACTTATACTAGAGATATTATTTCCCCTAAAATTAACTGGAGCTTCTTCCACTAGGACATCTTCTTTAAAATATATTCTTGTTTCCTTCTTATCACTTGCTACTTCAATTTTTGCCTCTAGGTCTTGTGAAAGAGTAAGTACAATCCTTGTAGTGTTTGGGTCTATGGTAAATTGAGAATACTGTACTCTTTGGATTACTTCATCCATTACTGTCATATCGTTTGGTATGCTAAAGTTTCCACTAGTAGACAAAGTGGAATTTTCAATATCAAATATTAGTTTATTTGTACCACTTAAAAAAGAAGTTGTGTATTTTATTGCCCCGTCACTTTTAATCAAAAGACTATGGTTTCCGCCAGGGCTTTTTATAAGGTCTATGTTTTCTATTGATACATTCTTTGGACTAGGACTTTCTAGAGTTGGGGATGAAATCTTTGCAGTGTAGGTTCCCTTATCCCACCCAACCTGATAGCCTAATACTTCTGATATAAACCTAACAGGGACCATTGTCCTTGAGTCTTTTAGTTCCTTAAAGGTCACAAGCTTGGGGGTAGAGTTACCATCTAGTTTAATCTTCTCCCCATTGACTATTACTAGATCTGAGTCTATAGACAAGTCTACCCTGCTACCTTGGTGGCTTATGGTTGCAGTTTTAGTAGAATCTTCCCAATCCACTACTGCCCCAAAGCTTTCAGCTACAAACCTAATGGGTACAAGGGTCCTATCCCCCATTATAAAGGAGGGTACCTCTGATTTTAATACATTCCCATCCATAAGAACATTTACCTTAGGGACACCTAGGGAATTACCATTTACAGCTATTTGAATATCGCTATTTGCAAAAGAAACAGTTGAAAATATGAGTATGGTCATTATTATAGAAAATAAAATAATTATCTTTTTCATAGGGTACTCCTCTCATTTATATCAGTCTTCTTAAGCTATTTATATCACTTAAAGAAGTCTGAATCAACATAATTAAAGGAGTTGTAACCATAATGTAATATCAACAAGTTAAAGCGCTAAGGCCCTGTATAATTCGTCAGACCCTGGTGCATATATTTCTTTTTTCCCATCCTCTGTTAGGGCATAGATACCTTCTTTTGTCACTTCCCCTATAACAGAAGCAAATACCCCTTCTTTTTCTAATCTTTCAATAAAGGGACTTGTGTTTTTATCTGGGACTACCATAATCATGCTCCCACTTGATATAAGCTTTTTAACATCTATACCTAAAACATCACATAGCTTTTTTGTAATAGGTTTAATTGGCAGTTTGTCTTCATAGAGGAGAATACCTTTTTCTATGGCTTCACCCGTTTCCCAAATAGCCCCGTATATGCCCCCTTCTGTTACATCATGCATATACTTTACTCCATACTCTCTTGCAAGAAGGCCTTCCTTTACTACACTTAAGTACTTGCCTAGGGATATGGCTTCTTCAATTTCTTCTTCACTTAGCCTTTTTGAGAGCTTATCTTTAAGTTCACCACCTAAAATATGGGTCCCTTCAAGACCTATCCATTTTGATAGGACTATTTTTTCACCAACTTCTATTTCCTCATAGCCCTTAAGGTCTTCTCTTTTTAGCTTAGCTATTACAGTTGTACTTAAGACCATCCTTGTAACTGCATCAGTTATTTCTGTATGGCCTCCAATAATTTCTACATTAACTGACTTTGCTGCTTGTCCAGCCTGTTTCATAACATCTTGAAGTTCTTCTTTACTTGTATTTTCAGGGCAAAGTATTGTTAAAAGGATTGCAACAGGTTCAGCCCCCTTTGTAGCTGCATCGTTACAGGAAACATGAATGGCTAAACCTCCTAATTCTTTAGTCGCCCCTGTAATAGGGTCTGTAGATACTACACACAAGTCCCCACCAAGGTCTATAACCCCTGTGTCTTCTCCTATACTAGCCCTTACTAAAACTTCATCCCTTTTTAAGGTTATATTATCAAAAATTAATTCTTCTAAATCTTTATTTGGAACCTTGCCAATTTGCACTATGCTACCCCCTATTATCGTTCTTTTATCTTTTCTGTTAAAAGAGTATTTACTAACTGTGGATTGGCCTTTCCCTTTGTTTTTTTCATAATTTGACCAACTAAAAATCCAATTGCCCTATCCTTGCCATTTTTATAGTCTTCTATTGACTGTGGATTTTCATCAAGTACACCCTTAACGACTTCTTCTAATTCATCCTCATTGGTAATTTGTAAAAGTCCCTTTTCCTTAACTATATCACTTGCAGAAGAACCTGTTTCAAACATTTCTCTTAAGACAGCTTTTCCTGTGTTATTATTTATCTTATTACTTTTTACTAGGTCAATAAGGTCAGCAAGCATTTTTGGAGATATCTTTATATCTTCTATTTCTAAATTTTCTTCCTTTAACCTTCTTAATATATCACCTGTTACCCAATTGCTTGTAATCTTGCTATCTTTTACATAGCCTTCAACTTCTTCAAAGTAATCAGATAAGTCCTTGGATGCAGTTAAAACTCCAGCATCGTATTCTGTAAGGCCATAAGCCTTTATAAACCTTTCCTTTTTTGCTTGGGGTAGTTCTGGCATGGTCCTTAATATTTCTTCTACTAAAGTCTCCTCTACCCTGATTGGGGGGATATCTGCTTCATTAGCAAACCTGTAGTCTGATGCTCCCAGTTTTTTTCTCATTAAGATGGTTTCCCCTTGGCTTTCATCCCATCTTCTAGTTTCATTTTCAGTATCCCTACCTTGATTTAAAAGGTCAATATGCCTTTTTTCCTCAAATTCAATTGCCTTTACTACAGACCTAAAGGAGTTTAAATTTTTAATTTCGCTTATTTGTGTCTTTACTCCCTTTTCTTTATCAACTATATTTATATTTACATCGCACCTTAAGGACCCCTCTTCCATCCTTACATCAGATACTCCAATGTACTTTAGGGTAGACCTTAAGTTCTCTAAAAAAAGCTTGGCTTCTTCTGCAGAGTTCATATCTGGTTTAGTGACTATTTCTATTAGGGGGACCCCACACCTATTAAAATCAAGTAGGGATGACCCATCTTGAGTATGGATTTGCTTTCCCGTATCCTCCTCAATATGAATCCTCTCTAGCCTTATTTTTTTATCATAATCTGGTAAATTAATTTCTAAGTACCCATTTTTACATAGGGGGTGGTCTGCTTGAGTTATTTGATAGCCCTTTGTTAGGTCAGGATAAAAATAATTCTTCCTGTCCATCTTAATGGTATCTGCAATCTCACAAGAAAAAGCAAGTCCTGCCCTTATTGCATGATCAACTGCCTCCTTGTCAAGGACTGGAAGGGCTCCAGGTAGTCCTAGACAAACTGGACAAACATGGGTATTTACCTCCCCTCCAAATTCATTCTTACAATTACAAAATATTTTATTCTTAGTCATAAGCTCAACGTGTATTTCTAATCCAATTAAAGTTGTTAAAGCCATTACTTGACCGCCTCCTCATATGCCATAGCAGTTTCTAAAACTTTTTCATCCATAAACCTTCCACCTATAACTTGCATACCTACAGGAAGGCCATTTACCTTACCTATTGGCATTGAAAGACCTGGTAAACCTGCAAGATTTACAGGAACTGTAAATAAGTCTGCCTTGTACATATCCAAAGGTGAATTTATTAAGGAATTAAAGCCATATGGAAGAATTGGGGATGTTAAGGATAAAATAATATCATAATTTTTAAATATGCTTTCAAAATCTCTCTTTACAAGAGTCCTTATTTGAAGGGCCTTTTTATAACTTTCATCCTGGTGGCCTGCACTTAAGACATAGGTCCCCATCATAATCCTTCGTTTTACCTCTTCACCAAAGGCTTGTGTCCTAGAATTCGTATACAATTCATCTAAAGTCTTATAATCACTTGTCCTATAACCATACCTTATCCCATCCAACCTAGATAAATTTGTGCTTAGCTCGGCTGTTGAAATAATATAATAAGCTTCTAGGGCATAGCTAAGAGACTTAAGTGATACATAATCAATAGTAGCACCTAAATCCTCATAAACTTTTAGCGCATTTTTAAAGCTATCTTTTATTTTTTCATCACCCTCTACCCTTATATCTTCAAATTCCTTGGGTAGGGCAATTTTTAAACCCTTTAAACTTTTATTTTTTTCTAAATTTATTTCCATGTTTGCTTTTTTTGATGAAGTAGCATCAAGTGGGTCATGCCCCATACTAGCTTTAAGCAAAAGGTGGGCATCCTTAACATCTCTTCCAAATACTCCAACTTGGTCTAGGGAATTTGACATTGGGATGACCCCATACCTAGAAACTAACCCATAGGTTGGCTTCATACCAACGATGCCACAAAAGCTTGCAGGTTGCCTTACAGAACCCCCTGTATCAGTTCCTAAGGATAGGGGGATTTCAAATCCTCCAACTGCTGCAGCTGATCCACCTGATGACCCTCCTGGGACCTTGCTTAAATCATGTGGATTTTTACTTGGTCCAAAGTAGGATGTTTCTGTTGACCCTCCCATTGCAAATTCATCTAAGTTTGTTTTTCCTATTATAATTCCATCATTACAAACCAGGGTCTTAACTACGCTTGCATCATAGGGAGGTAAAAAATCCTCAAGCATCTTAGAGCCACATGTAGTTTTTAAGTTTTTTGTCATTATATTATCCTTTAATCCAATTGGTAAGCCCGCTAAAATTCCTAATTCTTCTTTATTTTTAATTTTTTCATCTATCTTTTTAGCTTGGTCAATTGCCCCATCCCTATCGATGCTTATAAAGGCATTTAAGTTTTCTTCCTCTTTATCAATTTGATTTAAGTGGGCCTTTATGATTTCTAGGGCAGATACTTCTTTGTTTTGGAGTTTTTCTTTCATCTCCCAAGCTTTTAATTTTATAATTTCCATAGTAACCTCCTATTCTACTACTTTTAAAATTTTAAAGTAACCATATTGGGTATGGTGGGCATTTTGAAGGACTTCATCCTTAGTAAGGGTCTGACTTTCCCCATCTTCTTTCATTATGCCATCATCGTCACTAATCGTATAGGTAGGTTCTATTCCTTTTGTATCTACTTGCTGGATCTTTTCAAAAAAACCAATTATTTGGTCAAACTTTTTAGTAAATCCTTGGAGCTCATCCTCAGTAAACTTTAATTTTGAGATTTCTGCAACCTTTATAACATCTTCTTTTGTAATCATCTGACCTCTCCTTTTAACTTATTTAAAAGCTTCTTTTAACCTTGCTTCATCGATTATTTCTATACCAAGTTCTAGGGCTTTTTGGTATTTGCTTCCAGGGTCCCTACCTACAATTACATAGTCTGTTTTTTTACTCACAGACCCTGTCACACTAGCTCCCATTTGTTGAATCTTAGATTTTATTTCTGTTCTTGTTAAACCTTCTATAGTCCCTGTTATAACGATTGTTTTACCAGAAAAAATACCTTCTTTACTTTCTATTTGAGTAAAATAAGGCCTTACTCCCTCTAAAAAGAGTTTTTCAATCCCCATCCTAATCTTTTGATCATGGAGGAATTCAATTATTCCCTCAGCCACAATAGCCCCTATATCTGGTATCAAGACCAATTCTTCAAAGCTAGCTTCTTTAAATGCTTCAAATGACTTGTACCTATTAGCTAGATCATTTGCAGTTTTAATTCCCACATTTGAAATACCCAAAGCATATATAAAGGATGCAAGTTCAACTTCCTTGCTAGCTTCAATTGCTCTTAGTAAATTGTTTGTCTTCTTATCCTTAAAGCCCTCAAGCTTTACTATATCTTCGTATTTTAATTCATATATGTCAGGCAAGTCTCTTATATCTAATTCCTCTAAAAATAACTCTGCTGTTTTTTCACTAAAGCCTTCTATGTTCATAGCATCTCTACTTGCAAAATGGACTAGCCTTGAAACAAGTTGGGGTTTACAAGAAAGTGAGTTTGGACAAAATATATGGACCCCATTTTGTACAAGTTCGCTCCCACAGTAGGGGCAGGTTTCTGGTTTTTCTATAATAATTGTTTCTTCTTCATCTTCTATGGATGTTAAGATTTCAGGTATGACATCATTAGACCTTCTTATAAGGACCTTGCTGTTAAGCTTAACACCCTTTCTTAAGATGTCATCATAGTTGTTTAAGGTTGCTCTTTTTACTGTAACCCCACCTATATCCACAGGCTCAAGAAGAGCTGTTGGAGTTACCTTTGAACTCCTTCCAACATTCCACTCCACCCCTATTACCCTGGTTGTAGTTTCTTCTGCTTCAAACTTATAAGCTATAGCCCAACGGGGGAACTTATTTGTATAGCCAAGTACCCTCCTTGTTTCCATATCGTTGATTTTTATTACCATTCCATCAGTTAAGATATCTAAATCAGCCCTATGGTCCTTTTGCAGGTGGATTTCATCTATTAAATCGTCTATCTTATCAAAGGACTTTATAAAGGGGAAAACGGGAAGTTTGTTATCCTTTATAAAAATAATCATTTCCATATGGCTAGAAAAATCCCTGCCTTCAATGTAGCCAACATTATAAAAATAGGCTGACAGTCTTCTTTTTTTTGTAATACTTGGGTCTAAGTTTCTAAGAGCCCCTGCTGCTGCATTTCTTGCATTTTTTAAAGGTTCATTAGGTCCTTGATTGTACTCTTCTAAAACAGAAAGAGGCATAAGGCCTTCACCTTGTATTTCAATCCTACCCTTATAGGGAATAGAAAGGGGGATGGATTTGATGGTTCTTATTTGGGGTAGGATGCCCTCTCCAGTAATTCCATTCCCCCTTGTGGCCCCTTGACTTAAAAGACCATTCTCATAAGTTAAGTTTATAGTTAATCCATCAAATTTAAATTCTAATACATATTCTGCCTTTTTGAGTTTTTCTGTATTTTCCTTGTTATAGTCATCAATTAACCTATCCACCCTCTCTGCCCAAGCCTTTATTTCTCCTTCATTTTGGGCCTTATCTAAGGACCAAAGGCGAGAAAGATGGGTGTGTTTTTTAAAGCCTTCTAAAACTTGACCTCCAACCCTTTGGCTAGGTGAAAAATCATAAACTATCCCAAGTTCGTCCTCTAATTTAATTAACTCATCATACAGGATATCATACTCTTTATCTGAAATTTCTGCTTGGTCTAGAGTATAGTAGTTGTAGTTGTGTTTATCAATTAACTTAATTAACTCAAGTAACCTATCCTTCTTATCCATAGGGTCCTCCATTTACTTTTTTCCCGCTATAATAGTCACTTCTACAAGTATATCTTCATCAGACATAAGGGCCTCTACACAGGTTCTTGCAGGCTCGTGCCCATTTTCTATCCAATTATCCCAGACTGAGTTCATTTGATCAAAAAGCTTAATATCCTTTAAATGGATTATTGCAGATAGGATGTGGTTCTTATCAGACCCATGTTCAATTAAAAGGTTTTCTGCCATGGATAAGACAGCCTTAGTTTGGTCTACAACATCCATGGTATTATCTATTACAGTAAGTCCTCTTAGGTATATAGTGTCATTGTGAATTACAGCCTTACTCATCCTTCCATCCCCACCGTATCTCTTAATCATAGTTACCTCCTGTATAAATTTATTTTTTTATTTTATCAAGTAATGGACCCTTTTACAATTATACAAGGTCATATTTATTTATATTTTGATATGGGAGCTAGGGATAATAGCAAGGTTTTTAGCCCCCCATTGTCAAAGGCAATTGAAATCTTTTTATCATCACTATTTTCAATATCCTTTATCATCACTATCATACCTACCCCAAATTGGGCATGTTTTATCTTTGTGCCAACTTCTATATCTACAAGGCCCTCTTTTTTTACTATGGGTCTTGGGATAAAGTTATCCTTTGTATATTCAGTAGTCCTTATTAATTCTTCACTATACTTTGGAGCTGGCTCCTTCTTTTGCTCAGAAAAATCTTCTTCTATGGTATCCCCCATCTCCCTTAAAAAGCTTGATGGAAGGGTGTAGTTAGTACTTCCATATAGGGTTCTTTTTTTAGCATTAGTAATATATAGGTGTTCTTCAGCCCTTGTAATAGCTACATAACAAAGCCTTCTTTCTTCTTCTAATTCATCAGGAGAATCTAGACACCTTGATATAGGAAATAAGCCTTCCTCCATACCTACAAGAAAGACTATAGGAAACTCTAGTCCCTTTGCACTGTGGACTGTCATCATTGAAATTACATTGTCTGCATCGGCAGTTTTATCTACATCGGATAAAAGTGAAACGCTAGCTAGAAAATCTTCCAGGCCTAAGCCAGGGTTTTTTTCTTCAAAGGCAAGGGCAACAGATAAAAAGTCTTTTATATTTTCAATCCTAGTCCTTGCTTCTATTGTGTTTTCTCTTTCCAATTCTTCTATATAACCTGTAGTATTTATCATTTCTTCGATAAATTCCTTAAGGCCCATTATTTCTTTTTTAGCCATCAGGGTCCCCATAATATCTGAAAAAGGCTCCAGGGAATTTTTAGCTCTTCCACTCAAACTAGGGACTTCTTCCCTGTCAATAACAGCTGCAAATAAAGACTCACCCTTTTCTTCTGCATAAGCCTCCATTTTTTCTATTGTGGCAGCCCCAATCCCTCTTTTAGGGACATTTATAATTCTCTTAAGGGCTATATTGTCATTTGGATTTTGAATAAAGTTTAAATAAGCAATAATATCCTTAACTTCTTTTCTGTCGTAGAATTTAAGGCCCCCAACAACCTTATAGGGGAGTTCTTCTGCCATAAAGGCTTCCTCAAATGGCCTTGACTGAACATTGGTCCTGTATAGAATTCCAATGTCTTTTAATTTATACCCCCTGTATACTAATTGGTGGATTCGCTTTGCAACATAAGCTGCTTCTTCCTCTGAGTATTCTAGGGAAATATAAGTTACAGGTTTTCCTTCTTCTTTATCAGTCCATAGTTTCTTTGGCTTTCTCCCACTATTGTAACCTATGACTTCATTAGCAACCTTTAAAATAGTTTGGGTTGACCTGTAGTTTTGTTCTAGAAAGACAACCTTAGCCCCTGGAAAGTCTTTTTCAAAGTCTAGGATATTTGAAATATCAGCATGCCTCCATGAATATATGGCTTGGTCTGAATCTCCAACTACGCAAATATTATCATGGACTTTAGAAAGTATTTTAACAAATTGGTACTGGATTTTATTGGTATCTTGGTACTCATCTACAAATATATATTTAAACCTATTTTGGTAGTACTTCCGTGTTTTTTCATCATTCTTAAGGAGTTCAACCCCCTTTATAAGTAGGTCGTCAAAATCAAGGGCATTATAAAACTTAAGTTTTTTTTGGTATAGGGCATATGCTTCACCCATATTCCTCTCCCGAAAATCTGAATAGTTGTCGTTAATATACTTATCTGGTTCTATCCCAGTGTTTTTTAACTCCCCTATCTTAGCTAAGATAGAATTTTCTTTATACATTTCCTTATCAAGTCTTAATTCCTTAATAATTTCTTTTACTAGGGTTTTTTGATCGGCCCTGTCATAAATTGAAAAGCCTTTTTCATAACCTATCTTATCAATATCTCGCCTTAGCATCCTAACACACACAGAGTGGAAGGTTCCCATCCACATAGCATCTACATTCACATCTATTAGACTAGCAACCCTAGTCTTCATTTCATTGGCTGCCTTGTTAGTAAAGGTTATGGCTAAGATTTCCCCAGGGGAAATCCCCTTATCACTTATTAAGTGGGCAATTTTATGGGTAACAACCTTTGTCTTGCCAGATCCTGCTCCTGCCATAATAAGTAAGGGCCCTTCAGTATGAAGAACCGCTTGTCTTTGTCTATCATTAAGTCCTTTTAAATAATCCATTTTCCACCATCCTTATCTCTTCTTAAATTATATAGCATAAGAGTAAATAATTCCAATAGAATATAAAAA